>NZ_JBEXGR010000008.1:0-232059 GCF_040607415.1 Micromonospora sp. NPDC005291 | reverse complement strand
CATGAACACCTTGGACTTCGACAGCAGCGCCTCATCGGGGAAGATCAGCGGGTTGGCGGCCAACTCCGGGTCGATCTTCTCCATCTCGGCCCCGCCCCTCTCCCGCGCTGATCTAGGGCATATCGTCGTGTTTCGAGATCAACCCATGACGATATGCCCTAGATCAACGAGGCTGGTCTCAGCGGTGCGCTACCGTCTTAGCGACCAGTCCGCAGCGAAGCCGGTGGAAAACCCGGCGCTGTCCCGCAACTGTGATGCCCTACCCGACGGTGGGGACGAGCCAGGTCGCCTGCGGATCGGTCGCGATATGCGCTCTCGAGGAAGGGCGCCTCGTGGGCGGGCGTACGAAAGTCCCTGTCGGCGAAGCACCACACTCCTCGACCGACAGGAGGCCCACATGTTCAGACGTACTCCTCGGCTCTTCGCCGCGACCCTCGCGGTCGCCGCGCTCGCCCTCGGCGCCTGCGCCGAGAAAGCCGACGACCAGCCGAGCGCTGGCACGGCAGCCGCCGCCTACCCGGTCACGGTCGGTTCGCTCACCCTCGACAAGCGCCCCGAAAAGATCGTCTCGCTGGCCCCCACCGCCACCGAGATGCTCTTCGCGATCGGGGCCGGCCCGCAGGTGAGCGCCGTCGACGACCAGTCCAACTACCCGGCCGACGCGCCGAAGACCGACCTGTCCGGCTTTCAGCCCAACGCCGAGGCGATCGCCGGAAAGAACCCCGACCTGGTGGTGCTCTCCGACGACCGGAACAACATCGTCGACCAGCTCGGCAAGCTGAAGATCGCGGTCTACCAGACCCCGGCGGCGACCACGCTGGACGACTCGTACCGGCAGATCACCGAGCTGGGCATGCTGACCGGGCACGCCGACCAGGCCACCGACGTCGCCACCCGGATGAAGGCCGACATCGCCAAGCTGGTCAAGGACGTGCCGCAGCGCGCCGAGAAGCTCACCTACTACCACGAGCTGGGCCCGGAGCTGTACAGCGCGACCAGCAAGACCTTCATCGGCTCGCTCTACAGCCAGGCCGGCCTCACCAACATCGCCGACCCCGCCGACGCGGACGGCAAGAACGCTGGCTACCCGCAGCTGTCCCAGGAGTTCATCGTCAAGGCCGACCCGGACTTCGTCTTTCTGGCCGACTCCAGGTGCTGCCAGCAGAACGCCGACTCGGTCAAGGCGCGCAGCGGCTGGGCAGGGCTCACCGCGGTGAAGAACAACCAGGTGGTCGCGCTCGACGACGACATCGCGTCCCGCTGGGGCCCGCGCGTCGTGGACCTGCTCCGGGTCATCACCGACGCGGTCGCCAAGGTGCCCGCGTGACCGCCGTCCGTCGGTGAGCGCGAGGAGTGAGCCGGGTTCGCGAGCCCCGCAGTCGCGAACGGAAGCAGGCCCGGTGAGCGCGAGGAGTGAGCCGGGTTCGCGAGCCGTCCCGGCACCACCCACCCAGTCCGTCGGGACGCCGTCCGCGTCCCGGCGAGCTGGGCTGCGACACCCCGGGCTTTGGTTCGGACCTCGGCGGCCTGGGCCGGCGCCGTCCTCGGCGCGCCCCGCCGGGCTGCGCAAGCGCTGGCTGGTCGCCGGGGTGTTCGCGGTGCTCGTCGCGCTGGTCGCCGGGGTGTCGCTCGGCCCGGTGAGCCTGCCCGCGGGCAGCGTCGCCGCCGAGCTGCTCAACCTGATCCCCGGGGTGCACCTCGACAGCGGGCTGTCGGAGCGGGAGATCGCGATCGTCACCGAGCTGCGGCTGCCCCGGGTGGTGCTGGGCCTGCTCGTCGGCGGTCTGCTCGCCCTGGCCGGCGGCTGCTATCAGGGTGTCTTCCGCAACCCGCTCGCCGACCCGTACCTGCTCGGTGTGGCCGCCGGTGCCGGCCTCGCGGTCACCGCGGTGATCGCCCTCGGCGGCGCTGGCCGGCAGGGTGCGATCTCCGGGCTGCCGATGACCATCCCGCTGGCCGCGTTCGCCGGTTCGCTGCTCGCCGTGACGATGACCTACGTGCTCGGCGCGGCTGGCGGGCGGGGCGGCTCGCCGGTGATGTTGATCCTGGCCGGGGTGGCGGTCTCCGCGTTCCTCTCCGCCGGGCAGACGTACCTGCTGCAGAGACACGCCGACAGCATTCAGCCGGTCTACTCCTGGCTGCTCGGTCGCCTGGCAACCGCTGGCTGGCACGATGTGCTGCTGGTGTTGCCGTACGCCGCGCTGACCACGGTGGTGGTGCTGCTGCACCGCCGCGAGTTGGATGTCCTCGCGGTCGGAGACGACGAGGCGAGGAGTCTGGGCCTGCACCCGCAGCGCACCCGGTACCTGCTGATCGCCGCCGCCTCCCTGGGCACCGCGGCGGCGGTCTCCGCGACCGGTCTGATCGGCTTCGTGGGCATCATCGTGCCGCACACCGTCCGGCTGCTCGCCGGGTCGAGCTATCGGGTGATCCTGCCGTTGTCACTGCTGTTCGGCGGCGCGTTCCTGGCGCTGACCGACGTGGTGGCCCGCACCGCCGCCGCCCCGGCCGAGGTGCCGATCGGGGTGGTCACCGCCTTACTGGGCGGCCCGTTCTTCGTACTCGTGCTGCGGACCGCCCGCCGGGTGCTCACATGAGCACCGAACCCGCCGTCACCTCCGTCGCCGGCCCGCTCGGCGATCGTCAGCCCGAGGGCGGTGTGCCGGCCGTCGAGGTGCGAGGGCTGCACATCGACCTCGGCGGCACGCCGATCCTGACCGGCGTCGACCTCACCGTCGCCGTCGGCGAGTGGGTCACCGTCATCGGCCCGAACGGCGCCGGCAAGTCGACCCTGCTGCGCGCCGTCGGCGGCCTGCTGCCCGCGCCGGGCGCGATCACTCTTTTCGGTACGCCGAGTGCCGCGCTGCGCCGCCGGGACCGGGCCCGGGTGGTGGCGACGGTGGCACAGTCCCCGGTGGTGCCGCCCGGCATGTCGGTGCTGGACTATGTGCTGCTCGGCCGCACCCCGTACATCCCGACGCTGGGCCGGGAGTCGACCGCCGACGTCGACGCCGTGCACGAGGTGCTCGGGCGGTTGGACCTCACCGGCTTCCACAACCGCGAGCTGGCCACCCTCTCCGGGGGCGAACGGCAGCGGGTGTTCCTCGCCCGAGCGCTCGCCCAGGGCGCGACGCTGCTGCTGCTCGACGAGCCGACCAGCGCACTCGACATCGGTCACCAGCAGGAGGTGCTGGAACTCGTCGACCAGTTGCGCCGCGAGCACGGCCTGACCGTCCTCGCCACGATGCACGACCTGTCCCTGGCCGGCGAGTACGCCGACCGGATGGTGATGCTCGCCGGCGGTCAGGTGGTGGCCGCCGGGACCCCGACCGAGGTGCTGACCGAGCACCTGCTCGCCACCCACTACCGGGCCAGCGTCCGGGTGGTCCCCGGCGCCCATGGCCCCCTGGTGGTCCCCATCCGCCCCCGGTCGTCCCACCGCTGACGTCGATCACAAGGTTGGCGGGCGACAAATAGGGCGAATCACACCCTAGCTCTCTGAACGCCGAGGTCGACGGCGCAAGATCATGCTCGATCCTGGAAATAGGGGGGTCCGGGATGCGGGGAGGCCACTACATCCAGGATCAAGCACGATCTTGCGGCGTGGGCGTGGGCGTGGGCGCGGGCGCGGGCGTGGGCGCGGGCGTGGGGCGGGTGGAGTTGCGCTGGGGTCAGGGGCCCAGGTCGATGACGGAGAAAAGTGCGCCCTGGGGGTCTCGTAGGGCTGCGAACCTGCCCGCGGGGATGTCACGGGGCGGGACCAGGATCGTCCCGCCCAGCTCGGCGGCGCGGGCCGCGGCGGCGTCCGCGTCGGTCACCGCGAAGTAGACCGTCCAGTACGCGGGCAGGTCGGCCGGGAAGTCGTCGGCCAGCGGCGGCATCATCCCGGCAACGATCTGCGTCCCGAGCCGCCACCCGGTGTACGTGATCCCGCCTGCCGGCTGGTCGTCCGGTTGCCAGCCGAACACCAGCTCGTAGAAGACCTTCGCGCCCTCGGGGTCGGGGGTGACCAGCTCGTTCCAGCTCATCGCGCCCGGCACGCCGAACACTTCGGCTCCGGCCATTGTCAGCGGCTGCCAGACGCTGAACGTGGCGCCGGCCGGGTCGGCGAAGACGGCCATCCAGCCTCGGTCGAAGACCTCGAACGGCGGTACGACGACCTGCCCACCGGCCCGTTCGACCCGACCGGCGACCAGTTCCGCGTCGTCGGTGGCGAGGTACGTGGACCAGATCGGCACCTGGTCCGGGATGGCTGGCGGCCCGGCACCGGCGACCGGTTTGCCGTCGAGCAGGAAGACTGTGTAGCCGCCCGCCTCGGGCTCCGGTGTCACCCGGCCGGTCCAGCCGAACAGCTCCGGGTAGAAGCGCCGCGCGTCGGTCAGGTCCGGGGTGGCCAGGTCGGCCCAGCAGGGTGTGCCCGGCGGGACGGTGCTCACGTCAAGACCCCTCTCAGCCGGGGCGGCCACGGCGACCCCCTGTCGGAATCCTGGCACCGTCCCGCTGCGGCCCGGGGCGGAAACAGACGAATCGTCAGCTGAAGCGGCGACCTTCGTCCCGTCGGTATGCCCAGGCGGCGAGCGTGGCGAGCAGCACCACCCAGACGCCGAGCATGATCATCGCCAGGGGTTCGACCGAATAGTCGCCGACCCCCGACCACATCAGCTCGGCCGCACCGCGGGTGGGCAGGTACGGCGCGATCGTCTCGATGAACCCGGGTGCGTCGCCGGGCGCGGAGAGCAGGCCGCCACCGAATGCGAGCGGCAGGAAGACCACCTGCGCGACCACGATCGCCGCCTTGCTCGGCAACGAGTAGCCGATGGCGAGCCCCATCAGCGTGAACGGCACCGAGATGACGGCAACGGTGACGACGGTCAGCAGGAAGGCCGCCGGGGTGATCCGCGCCGGGGTCAGCGTCGCGCCGATCACCACGACCGGGATCAGCGAGAGGTACGTCAGCGCCAGGCCGGCCAGCACGCGGCCCGCGAACCGGGGTGCCGGCCCGGCCGGCAAGGTCCGGGTGTACGGGTTCCACGGCTGGTCGCGGTCCTCAGCGACACCGACGCCGTACTGGAAGATGTTGGCGCTCATCACCGAGAAGGTGACCATCGACGCGGTGGCGAAGGTGGCGCCGGCCGGGTCGTCGCCGGCGAACGGCACCACGAAGAAGATCATGGCGGCGGCCGGGAAGAAGGCGCTGCCGACGACGGCCACCGGAATCCGGATGATCTCCAGTAGTTGGTAGCGGGCATGAACCAGGGCGAGCTGCACGGTGGTCGCCTCCTCAGGCGGTGGTGGGTCGGCCGCCGGCAGCGGCGGTGGCGGGCTGGCCTTCGGTGGCGGGCTGGTCCCCGGTGGGCTGCTCCCCGCTGGTGATGGCGAGGAATGCCTCCTCCAGCGAGGTTGGGCGTACCTCCAGGTCGGTGAAGGGGGTCCCGGCCGTGACCAGCGCACGGACCAGCTCGTCAGCGTCGGTGGTGAGCAGGTGCAGCCGGCCGTCGACCCGTTCGCTGCGAACAACCCCGGGCAGGTCGGGAACCTGGTCGGCGGCGAGGCTGACCCGGCGGACGCCGACGATGCCGCGTACCGCGTCCACCGTGTCGTCGGCGAGCACCCGGCCCTGCCCGATCACCACGACCCGGTGGGCCAGCGCCTCCACCTCTTCCAGGTAGTGGCTGCTCAACAGGACGGTTCCGCCGTCGTCGTGGAATGCGCGGATCGCGTCCCACAGGGTGTGTCGGGCGGCCACGTCCAGGCCGGTGGTCGGCTCGTCGAGCAGCACGAGCCGGGGCCGGCCGACGAACGCCAGCGCCACCGCCAGCCGGCGGCGCTGCCCGCCGGAGAGCCCACCGGTCTGCCGTCGGCCGAGGTCGGCCAGGCCGAAGCGGTCGAGCAGCTCACCCCGGGGCACCGGGTCGGGGTAGTGCGCGGAGACGAAATCGACGACCTCGCCGACACGCAGCGTGCCCGGCAGGCCGGTCTCCTGCGGGGTGACACCGATCTGTCGCCGGGACGCCGGGTCGCGGGGGTCGCCGCCGAACAGCTCGACCCGCCCCGAGCTGGGGCGGCGCAGACCGACCAGCAGGTTCATCAGGGTGCTCTTGCCGGCGCCGTTCGGCCCGAGCAGGCCGACCAGCTCACCAGCCCGGACTTCCAGGTCAACGCGGTCGAGGGCGAGGACGTCGCCGTACCGGCGGCTGGCCTGGTCGGCGCGGGCGAGGGTCATGACTGCTCCTTCGACGGAGTGGGGTCGAGCCGGGTGGGATCGAGCCGGGTGGGATCGAGCAGGGCGCGGATGGCTTCGGTGTACTCCTCGAACGCCAGTCGGCCTCGCCGGCTCAGCCGGACCAGGGTTGCCGGCGTGCGTCCACGGTGGGTCTTGCTGATCTCCACGTAGCCGGCGTCTTCGAGCTTGCGCAGGTGTACGGAGAGGTTGCCGGCGGTCATCGCGAGCAGCTCCTGCAATCGGGGGAAGGCGATCCGGTCGCCGTCGCCGAGCGTGGAGAGCGCGGCGACCACCCGTAGCCGGGCCTGCGCGTGGATGACCGGGTCCAGTTCGGTCACGGCCGGTGTCGCTGTCGCCGTCGGGCGAGTGCGCCGGCGACCAGGATCCCGCCGCCGCCGGCCACCGCGACGACCAGCGCGTGCCAGCCCGGCCCGGCGATTGCGCCCGCCAGGTTGATCACGCTGATCCAGACGCCCAGCCGGAACAGGTCCCGGTCCAGCCAGATCGCTCCGCCGGCCATGTGCAGTGCGCCGGTCAGCCCGACGGCGGTCGCCGACCAGAGCAGCCCCGCCAGGTCGTGTGGCAGGTGCTCGGTGATCTGGCCGAGCCCCGCGTAGACGCTCACGGAACCCAGGCCCCAGGCGCACCCGTACCAGCGCCCACGCCGGGCGGAGTCACCGGTCACCTGGCCGTAGGCCCGCGTGCTGGCCGTGGCCTGGACCGCGGCGGCGGCCAGTAGCAGCGCGAAGAGAACGGTCAGCGGCAGCCAGCCCGGCAGCCGGAGCAGCTCCCGCTCGCCGGGGGAGAAGCGCAGGAAGAACAGCCCGAAGCCGACCAGCCAGGCGATTCCCCACGGCCAGTAGACCAGCCTGGAGTCGGGCTCCAGCCGAGTCGCGGTGGCCGCCTGCTGGTCACGGATCAGCCGGAGCGCGGCTGCGGCGTCGGTGGGCGGCGGATCATCGTCAAGTTCCACGCAAACTACTTTACGCCGCAAAGTCGACGCGCGGTGTCCCGCTGAGTGGTCGGGTCACCGACAGCGGCGCGCAGTGCCTATGGTGGGGAGTCGTTGCGGCTGATTCGTCGCACAGGACACAGGGGAGGATCCGTGTCGAGCCCGAGCAGTGAGCTGGAGGTCCAGCCGGAGGCGCTGGCGGCGTTCGCCAAGGCATCCACCGACCGGGCGGCCCGCTTTCGCGAGCTGAACCGTTCATTTGGCGACGGGCACGTGCCCCGCCACGCGTTCGGGGTGATGCCGGCGTCGTTCGGCCTCGCGGCGGCGTACGCCGAGCAGTTCGAGGCGTGCCTGCAGGGGCTGGCCGACGGCGCTGAGGTGATGGCGGACATCGCCGAAGGGCTCCGCGACACCGCCGACGCCTACACCGGCACCGACGTGGCCAACACCGACATGTTCGTACCCGGCCGCCCGGCCGCGCCCGACGTCATCGCCCCCGGCCCCTGGTCGCCGGGCGCCGGAAACCCGACCGGGCAGGTGCCGGCGTGAGCACCGAGGCGTTGCAGCGCAACAAGACCTACTTCGAGCAGATCGTCTCGGGCACGCCCGACCCGTTCAAGCCGCTGTCCAACGCGGTGCTCTGGCCCTTCGAGCAACTCCTCGAGTTTGTCGCGGGTGAGCCTGACGACCTGATGCGCGCCGCCCAGCTCTGCCTGAGCACCGGCGAGGCAGTCCGCGAGATCGCCGGTGAGCAGATGCAGGACCGGGCCCGACTGAGGGGCCACTGGACGGGTGACGCCGCCGAGAGCTTCCACGCCTCGATGGACTCGGTGGAGAAGGCGATCGAGGAGCTGGCTCAGGGGTTGGATGGCACCAAGGAAGTGCTGGTCGAGGCGGCCAACGCTGCGGTCGACGCGTTCAACCTGCTGGTCGAGCTGATCCTCGAGTTCCTGCTCTGGTTCCTCACCGAGGTGATCATCGCGGCGGTAGCGGCGGCCCTCAGCGCCGGCGTCTCGCTGGCCGCCACGGTGGTCCGGGTGCTGGCCAAGCTGGCCACCACCGTCGGCCGGATGGTCAAGATCGTCGCGCGGTTCGCCGAGGTGCTCACCCGCCTCGCCACCCGGCTGGCCAAGGTCGCCGGGCAGCTACGCAAGTACGCGGACACCGTCATGGAGCTGAAGCAGCGGAAGAAGCAGTACAAGATGTTGAGCAAGAATGGCTGGACGCCTGCGGGGCGTGCCTTCCAGGTCGAGAAGTTCAAGACTCTCTTTCCGGGCAAGTTCGTCATCAACCAGGTCTCGCCGGTCAACATCCCCGGCTTCGGCGGCGCGCTGCTCGACACCGGGGTGGGGCTGCACGACATCTCCGACGGGCACAAGGACCGCAACTACCTGGTGGACGGCACGTACCGAGAGGACCTGGGCCCGTACACCAGCGGTGTGCAGAATGTCTTCGACTCCATCGTGAACTGAGAGGCAGCCATGACCTTCCCCGGCCTGGACCGAATCGAGGCGCTGGCCCGCAACCTGGACGGGTGGCAGCGGCAACTCGCCGACCGGATGGCGGAGCTGGAGCAGACCAGCGCCGAGGGGGTGAGCGACTCCGGTCTGGTGCGGGTCACCGCCGCCGCAGACGGGAAGATCGTTTCTGCGGAGCTGAACGCGCGGGCAATGCGACTGGACTCCTACAGCCTGGCCGAGGAGTTCACCACCGCCGCCAACCGGGCGCAGGAGGCCGCCGCGGCACGGGTCCGGGAACTGGTCACTGAGGTGATCGGCGAGCCGGGTGGAGGCCCGCGCCAGCCCGACGGCCACGACGGGCACTGATGATGGCCGACGAGGTGCAGGCGCGGTACGTCGAGGGGGTCACCCGGCTGCTGCCGGCCGGAGAGCGGTTGCGTGCGGTGGCCCGGGTCCGAGCGGGCGGAGGGCTGACCCCGTCGGCCCCCCCGCAGCCGGCGGCGCCACCTGCCTCGGGCGGGCCGGGCTTCCTGGGAGCCCTGCTCAACGTGCTGTCACCAAACATCACCTTCGGTCGGGCGGACGATTTCGTCGACTGGCTCTTCTTCGGTGTCGGAGGTCGAGGCGAACCAGGTTCGGAGGCATCTTCGCTGCACCACGCCCTGACCGTGGCGGCGAAGGGTTCCGGTGTCCGGGACATCCTGCTGGCGGTCACCGACCAGCGGTTGCTGCTCGGCGCGACAGCGCCGGTCGGGCTGCTCTCCAGCGCCGCGACGGACGAACGGGCGCAGACCGACATCGAACTGCTCGGGTCGGTGCCGCGCACGACCGTAGCCGCCCGGGTCGGCCGGTACCGGTTGAACTGGAAGCGGCTGCGGCTCGACTTCGCCGACGGGTCGTGGCTGTCGTTCCACGTGCCGCTGGCTGACTCCGGCAGCCCACTGCGGGAGGTCGCGGCGGCCCTGTCAGCCGGCTGACCCGCCGACGAGCGGCGCGGGCAGCGGCTCCCGATGTAGCACCGTCAGCCGGGACACCGCCCGAGTGAGCACCACGTACAGCCGGTGCAGCCCACGCGGCTCGGCCGCGACGATCGCGGCTGGCTCAACCACCACCACGTGGTCGTACTCCAGGCCCTTGACCAGCGTCGCGGGCACCACGGTGACCCGCTCCGCGGCCGCCACGTCGTCGGCGGTCGCGGTCGCGACACCGGCGGCGGCCAGCGCCGCGCGCAACCCGTCGACCGCGTCGTCGGCGGCGATCACACCGACCGAGCCGTCGTGCGCGAGCGCCGCGCGCACCTCGGCCACCGTCGCCGAGGTCAGGTCGGTCACGGTACGCACGTCCAGGCCGCCGTCGTGGCGCAGCGACTCGGCCGGGGGTACGTCCACCGCGAGCGCGGGCAGCAGCAGGTTCGCGAACGCGACCACCGCAGCGGGCACCCGGAAACCGATCGTCAACGGGACCACCACGGCGTTCGGCTTGCCCAGGTGGGCCAGGGACTCCCGCCAGTCCGTCGCCGCCCACGGCGCGGTGCCCTGGGCGAGGTCACCGAGAAGGGTGACCGAGCCGTGCTCGCTGCGCCGGGCGATGGCCCGACACTGCATCGGGGACAGATCCTGCGCCTCGTCCACCACCACGTGCCCGAACCCGGAGGGCCGTTCCAGCAGGCCGGTCGCCTCGTCGATGAGCACCGCGTCGGCGGCGGTCCAGCGGGTCGCCTTCGCGGTGCGAGCCGGCTTCACCCAGGTGAGCAGCGCCTGCTCGGCGTCGCTGAGCAGCCCGTCCGCCGCAGCGGCGAGCCGAGTCGGGTCGGCCAGCAGGGCGTACACCAGCCCTTCGGGGGTGAGCGCCGGCCAGACCGCGTCCAGGAAGTTGGCCACCGGTTGGCAGCGGCCCATCCGACGCAGCCAGGCGTCGCTGGGCGACTCCGCTCGCCGCGCCTCGGCCTGCCGTTGCAGCAGGCTCACCACCCGAGCCCGAACCCGCTCCCGACCCGTGCCGTACGGCAGCCCTTCCCGCCGGGTCTCCTCGACGATCCGGTGCAACGGCTCCAGCCCGATCCGCCACCGGAACGAACCGTCCGACACGGTGATCGACTCGGTCGGCGTGCCGATGTGTGCCTGCACCGCGCGGCGCAGCACGCTCGCCATCCGTACGTCGTGCTTGAGCGCGGCGACCGTCGACGGCTCGACCGCCCGGACCGGCACCCGGGAGATCAACTCCTCCACGGTGGCCTGCTCGACCTCGACCTCGCCGAGCGCCGGCAGCACCGCCGCGATGTACGACATGAACGCCCGGTTCGGCCCCACGATCAGCACGCCCGCCCGCCGCAACCGCTCCCGGTGCAGATAGAGCAGGTACGCGGCCCGGTGCAGGCCAACCGCCGTCTTCCCGGTGCCCGGCGCGCCCTGCACGCAGATCGAGTCGGCCAGGTCAGCACGGACCAACTCGTCCTGCTCCGGCTGGATGGTCGCCACGATGTCCCGCATCGGCCCGACGCGCGGACGCTCGATCTCGGCGGTGAGGATCCGACTGGTCGTGCCCAACTCCTCGCCCCGGTCCAGTCGCTCATCCTCGAAGCTGGTCAGCACCCCGTTGCTGAACCCGAACCGGCGCCGGACCGCCACCCCCTGCGGATCGCGCGCACTGGCCCGGTAGAACGACCGGGAGACCGGCGCCCGCCAATCCAGCACCAACGGCTCGCCATGCTCGTCACTGACGTGCCGCCGCCCCACGTGATATCGCGGACCGTCATGATCGCTGCCGCTGCCGCTGCTGGTTGTGCCCGCGCGGCTGGTCGTGCTCGCGCCGCTGGTTGTGCTCGCGCCGCCGGTTGTGCTCGCGCCGCTGGTTGGGGCCGCGCTGCCGCCCGCGTCGCCGGTGGTGCCTGATCCGGCGGTCGCGATTGCGTCCAGGGTTGGGCCGCTGTCCGTGGTCGTGCTGTCCGTGGTCCCGCCGAAGTCGAGCCGGCCGAAGAAAAGGGGTGTGGTCGGGTCGTCGGCCAACTCGGCCACCCGGCGGGCCAGGGTGCGGCCGAGCGTCTCCGCCGCGTACGCATCGCCGGCCACCTGGTCACCGGTGGAGAAAAGGGCTTCGGCCCGCTCCCGCATCCGGCGTAGCGCCGCCCGAGAGGCGGTCAGGTGTGCGCGTTCGGCCGCTAGATCCGTGTCGAGGTGGGTGTGGAGGTCAAGTGCGGGCATGCTGACGTCCCATCGTTCACATCTGCTGCGCGCTCGCGTGTCCGGGGGCGGATGGCCGGCCGCCCGGCGCGGGGACGTCCGTTCCGGTGCAGATCACCTCGGCCGTCAAGCGGCCTGCAACCCTACGCTCCCAAACCCGCCCCTTCCACCGAATTACCCAAGCCACCACCCGTTAGAGACGGCGTGGCGGGCGGATGGCGCGGCTTAGCCGCGTGGCGCGGCGTGGCGGGGCGTAGCCGCGTGGCGGGGCGTGGCCGCGTGGCCGCGTGGGGCGGCGTGGCCGTGTGGGGCGGCGTGGCCGTGTGGGGCGGCGTGGCCGCGTGGCGTGGCATGGCCGCGTGGGGTGGCGGCGTGGCATGGTTTGGCCGTGGCGTGGCGCGGACCGCGTGGCATGGCCACGTGAGGTGGTGGCGCGGCGTGGGGTGGCGGGAGGGGCGGAGTCGCTGCTCCTCGGCGTCAGCAGCGCCGGTGGTAGAGATTGCGCCGTGGCGTGCGCAGTGGGTCGAGCCAGCGTGGCGGGAGGAAGTCGGGCCGGCCATCCGGCGCGATGAGGACCTCCCAGTCACCGCGGTGGACGAGCCGGTGGTGGTAGCCGCAGAGCAACACCGCATTGCCCAGTGCCGTTGCCCCACCGTCGGCCCAATGCCGAACATGGTGACCATCGCACCATCGGGATGGCCGGTCGCAGCCCGGGAATGCGCAGCCACCGTCGCGCAGCACCAACGCGCGGCGTAGTGGGCCGGTGAAGAGCCGGCGCTGGCGCCCGACGTCCAGGACCTGGCTGTTGCCGCCCAGCACGGCAGGCAGCACGCCCGCATCGCAGGCGAGGCGACGGACTGCGGACGGCGTGAGCCGCTCACCGGTCTCCAGAGTGCCGGCACGGACGCCGTTGACCAGCGCGTCCATGGAGACGGTCACCACGAGCTGTGGGCGGTCGCCGCCGCTGTCGGGCAGCTGGCCGGTGCGCAGCGCCAGCCGACAGACCTCTCCGAGCGCATCCGCTCGGCGCTGACCGGGACTGCGGTCGTCGTGCTCACCGGTCGGCGCGCAGAGTGGATCGATCGCCTCACGTATCAGGCTGGCGGTCTCGGTGTCGAGGCTCCCGCTGAGGCGTACCTGCCCATTCTGCTGCTCGGAGAGGGTGACGTGCCGGCGGGCCTCGGCCCGCTCGGTGGCCCGGTCAAGGGCTGCCAGCTCAGCCTGGTCGGCCAGGTCGGGCGCGACGTGTGTGAGGACGCGCTCGCCGAGCCGGCTCAGGGTTGTCGGGTCGAAGCGGTCGGCCCAGGCGACCAGGAGTTGGGTGGCCTTGTCCGCCACCTCCGGCCCGGCCTCGACCGGGAGGGCCGCGATCGTCTCTGCCACTACCCGGCCCTGCTCGACGGTGATGGCACCACTGAGCAGCGCGTCGCGCACCGCAGGTGGGGCGGCATCGACGGTGGCGGCGAGCTGGACCAGTTGACGGGCGGAGCGACCGGTGAGCCGGAGCCGCTCCCGTAGCCAGGCGGCGGTGGATGTGGCGCCCTGCGCGACCGCCAGGCCACGGGCGTCCAACTCGCGCACCAGGCCGAGCTGCACGGTGGCCAGCCGTTGCGCCAACACGTGTGCCGCATCGAGAGACGCGAGTAACTCTCTGTCGGAGAGCGCCCAGAGCGCCGCATCAGCGCAGTCGTCGACCGCACCGCCTGCCTGCGTAAACGCGCTCAACATAAAGACAGAATAGAACAGGTGTACGACACTTTCTGCCTGTCTGGACCGCAGGCTCGGCGCGCACTGGCCGCGTCTTTGCCGCTGCTCCAAACCCGGCCGCTGCCACCCGTGCTCGCTCCCTCGGCGGCGTCGAGCCGTCTGACCAACTCTCGGCACGAGTGGGTCGCCGCCGAGGATGCGGGGCGGTTCGGCGCGGAGCCTGTGGTGATGGCGGGTCGGGGGACCTGGCGGGATCATGGGGTCATGACCGAGGCCCGTCCTGAGTCGCGCCGGATGATGATCAGTGACCCGCAGGTGATGCGGGCGCTGGCCCATCCGGCCCGAATCGCGATCATCGAGTACCTGAGCAGTCGGGATGGTGGCGGGACTGCCACCGAGCTGGCGGAGATCGCCGAGCTGTCGCCGAGTGCGACCAGCTACCACCTGCGAGCGCTGGCGAAGTTCGGCCTGGTCGAGCAGGCGCCGAGTCGGGGCGACGCGCGGGAGCGGGTGTGGCGTGCGGTCAGCCCGGGCGTCATGTTCGACGCGGGCCGTGCGGCCGGGCCGGAGGCGCGCGCGGCCGAGCAGGCGCTGGTCGAGGCCCATGCGGCCCGCGACATGGAGCGGATCCGGGACTGGTTGCGGCGCGCCGGGAGCGAGCCGGCCGAGTGGTACGAGGTGGCGCTGTTCAGTGACACGTTGCTGCTGCTCACGGCGGAGGAGATGGCTGGGGTGAACGAGGCGGTTTCGGCGGTGCTGGAGCCGTACCGCCAGCGTCGGCGGCGGGCGGATCCGCCGCCTGGTGCGCGGACCGTCTCGGTGCAGTTCCACGCGGTGCCGCTGCCATAGGGGGTTGCGTCGATCAGTTGTGAAGGCTTATTTTCGAAGTATGTCCTTCACAACTGCTGAGTCGCGCTGGCCGGACGTCTGGCTCGCCGCCACCGCTCGGGGCACCACGATCTGCGGCGACTTCCTCGCCGCCACCGCGCTCGCGTTGGCTCTGCAGGGCGCCGGCGCCAGTGGGCTCGCCGTGTCGGGGCTGCTGCTCGCGGCCACCCTGCCCCTGGTGGTGTTCGCCCCACTCGCGGGCCGGCTCGCCGACCGGGTGGACAGCCGCACCCTGCTGGTGACCGTCGGGCTGGCCCAGGCCGGGATCTGCGTGCTGCTCGCCCTCGCCGACCACCCGGTCCTGGTGGTCGGGCTCGTTGCGCTGCTCGCGTGCGGGCTCGCGGTGACCCAGCCCTGTCTGGCGGCGCTACTGCCGGCGATGGTCCGCCCCGACGACCTGCCGCGGGCGAGTGCGATCAGTCAGACGGCCGTCTCACTCGGTGCACTCGGCGGGCCGGTGCTCGCTGGGCTGCTGGTGGGGCAGTTCGGCACCCGCGTACCGCTGCTGCTCGACGCCGCGACGTACCTGGCGCTGGTGGTCGCCGGCCTGCTGCTGCGGACCCGGCGCGGCGGTCGGCGGACCGCCACCACGCCGGCAAACCCACGCGGTACGGCTCACGGCTGGCGGCTGCGCCGGGACCCGCTGATGCTCGTCATGGTGGTCAGTACCGCCGTGGTGATCGCGGCGATCGGCGGCATCAACGTGATCGAGGTCTTCTTCATCCGGGAGACGCTGAACGGTTCAGCCACCACGTACGGCCTGGTCAGTGCCGCCTGGATGGCCGGCATGCTGCCCGGTGGCTGGCTGGCCGCCCGGCTCGCCCGCCGGCTCACCGACGACGCGGCGCTGGTCCGTGGGGTGCTGGCCACGCTGGCTGGTTGCAGCCTGATGGTGTTGTTCGCCGCGACGGTGCCGGCGGCGGGCCTGTTGGTGCCCCTCTGGCTGGTGGGCGGAGCGGCCAACGGCGGTGAGAACGTCTTCGCCAACCTGCTCACCGCTCGCCGGGTGCCGGAGACGATGCGCGCTCGGGCGTACGCCAGTTATGGCGCGGCGGTGCAGGGAGGCTCAATGGCCGGCTTCCTGATCGGCGGTGCGCTGCTCACGGTCGTCCCACCTCGGCCGCTGATCGCCGCCGCCGGCCTGGCCGGGCTCCTGGTGGTGCTGGTCTTCGTGCCGGTCGTTGCCCGGGCGGTACGCCGTCCGTCGTCGGACGGCCCAGCGGGACGACAACACCAGCTTCCGGAGGCGGCGGATGCGGGGTTGGCCACTTCCGGCCGGCCCGCCGAGCCGGCGCCGGAGGCCGGGGATACGGTCGGGTCATGGCTGAGCGCATCGCACGTCCCCGGGTCGGGCACATCCAGTTCCTGAACTGCCTGCCGATCTACTGGGGCCTGATGCGCTCGGGTGCCCTGCTCGACGTCGACCTGCACAAGGATTCGCCCGACCAGTTGAACGCCGCGCTGGTCGCCGGCGACCTGGACATCGGGCCGATCTCGCTGCTGGAGTACCTACGGCACGCCGATGAGTTGCTGCTTCTGCCGGACCTGGCGGTGGGTAGCGACGGGCCGGTGCTCTCGGTCAACGTGGTCTCCACCCGACCCCTCACCGAGTTGGACGGCGCCCGGGTGGCGCTCGGCTCGACCTCGCGTACCGGTGTGATGCTGGCCCAGTTGCTGCTCGGCGAGCGTTACCACGTGCGTCCCGACTACTACCGCTGCCCGCCGGACCTGACCCAGATGCTGCTGGAGGCCGACGCCGGGGTGCTGATCGGGGACGTGGCGCTGCGGGCGCTCCACGAGGCGCCGCAGCGGGGCCTCACCGTCACCGACCTCGGCCAGGCATGGCGTGAGTGGACCGGCCTGCCCATGGTCTTCGCGGTCTGGGCGGTTCGCCGCGACTTCGCCGCCGCCCATCCCGGCCTGGTCAAGGAGGTGCACGAGGCGTTCCTGCGCTCGCGTGACCTCTGCCTGGCCGAGCTGGACCAGGTCGCCGAGGCGGCGGCCCGGTGGGAGACGTTCGATGCGGCCACGCTGGCCACGTACTTCCGGACCCTGGACTTCTCGCTCGGCGACCGGCAGGTCGCCGGGCTGCGCGAGTTCGCTCGGCGCGCGGCCGCGATCGGCGCGGCCCCGGCACTGCCGGACGGCGGTCCGGAGTTCTTCGCCGGCTGAGCCCTCCGAGGGTGCCCGCTGCCGGCGGGGGCGGCCCCAGGCCAGCCAAGCGAGCCAAATCAGCCGAGAGGGCGAGTCGGAGACGCCGGGGCGGAGCAGCGCCAGAGGGCGAGTCAGACGCCGGGGCGGAGCAGCGCCTCGGTGATCTTCTCGCAGTTTTGCATGCCGTAGTCGTAGCCCTTGTCGATCGGGTACTTGACCATCACGCCCATCGTCCAGGTGTCGCCGATGGCCAGGCAGTTGATGTGCATCTCCTGCTCCCTGGTCCGGTCGATCCACCCGTTCTTGATGGCGATCTGCTTCTGCTCGGCGGCGGGGAAGGCCTTGCGGATGCCGAAGTCGCCCGCACCGCGAACCAGCTTCATCTCGTTGAGCAGCCACTTGGTCCACTTTGGGCCGGCGGCGGTGCCGGTGGCGATGCAGTTGCCGAGGCGGGCGGTGTCCCGGGGGGAGAGCGCGGTCCGGCTCCAACCCTTGTCGGGGGCGACGCTGCTGTCGGTCAGCTTGCACATGGAGATCAGCCTTTTGATCGAGGCGTCCCTGCCGACCAGGTTGTAGAACTGCTCGGCCCGGGTGTTGTCACTGTCCCGGATGATCCGCGTCGCGTCGGCGAGCTTCGCATCGCTCGGCGTCTGGCCGGCGTCGGCGGCGCGACGCAGGTAGTCAGCGACGATCCAAGACTTGATCATCGAAGCGGTGGTGCTGGTCTCGCCCATGTTCTTGGAGCCGATGATCTTCCCGGTGCGGCGGTCGAGCACGCTCCAGGAGTACCAGCCCTCGATGTCCAGGTTGAGATCCTTGGCCACGAACGGCAACGGCTCCACCGACGGGCTGGGGCTCGGCGATGGCGAGGACGGTTGGCGGGCGCTGCGATCGGTGGCCGCACCCGTGGACCGATCGTTGGTCGTCGTGCCGGCGTTGCCCCACTTGGCTGCGGCGGCGGACTCGAGCGGCGAACCGGGCAGCAGCCGCAGCGACACCAGTACCAGCCCGATCAGGATGACCGCGATGGCGATCAGCCGCAGGGGAGAGGCCTCGCCTCCGCCGCGCCGGTCGGCTCGACGATTGCCGGCCATCAGAGCTTCCCGACCGGCTGCTGCGGCACCTTGAGCGCGGCGCCGGGCTGCGGGGTGACCAGTTGGGTGGCCACGCTGGCGCAGACCTGCGCGCCGTCGTCCAAGCCGAACTTGACCGAGTAACGCAGCATCACCGCGAGGCTCCACTTGTCGGTGACCGCGAGGCAGTTGACGTGCCAGTTGCCGTCGTAGTTGAGCCGCGTCCAACCGTTCTTCATACTGACCGGGCCCTGCGAAGTGATCGATTTCGGCAGGCCGTCGATGATCCCCCAGCGCCCACCGCCCGAGCTGGACTTCTGGTCCTTGTCGGCGGTGCTGCCGCTAACCTGACTCATCTCGCTGAGCACCCACTTGGTCCATTTCGGGCCAGCGGCCTTACCGTCGGCGATACAGTCACCGAGCCGGACCGCGTCGCGGGGAGACATTCTGGTGAAGCTCCACCAGCCCTCGAACTTCGGCACGTTGCCCCGCTTGGTGTCGGTCAGCCCGCAGATCTTGATCGCTCGCTGGATGACCGGCCCGGGCTGTCCGTTCGGCGGTGTCCTGTAGGAGCCACCTGCCGCGGCGTAGACCAGGTTGGCCGCGTCGTCGTTGCTGTCCCGGATGGCGGTGCTGGCGGCCTTCTTGAGTGCCGCGGTCGGTTGCTTGTCGCCGAGCTGCCGCAGATAGTCCGAGACGATCCACGCCTTGATCATCGACTCGGTGGAGTTGGTCGCGGTCATGTTCGGCGACCCGGAGATCTTGCCGGTCTCCCGATCCATCAGCGCCCACGAGAAGAACTCACCCTTGAAGCTCACCGACACCGGGCCGGCCGCCAGCGTGGGCGGTGGTGGCGGGGTGGGTGAGGGTGCGGCGACGCTCGCGGCACCGCCGCCACTGCCTCCGCTGCTGTCGCCATCGGAGAGCCGGGCGTACGCGGCGGGGACCAGTAGGACGCCGCCGAGCAGCACCGCCGTGATGGCGAGCACCATGGTCACGCGAGATCGCATGAGTGGGTGAGCTCCAGGTGTCAGGGCCGGGGGGACCGGCTTGTTGTCCGGAAGATCGGCTGATCGCCGAGGCCGGGGGACATGGCCTCTGTCTGGCGGCGATCGTCTACAGCCGATCGGTGTGACGGCGGAAAGTCTACGTCCGGTTGCGGAACCCGCCAGGGTTCGACACTAGGCAACCTGCGATAAAGGCCGGATATGCAACCGGTATGCGGTTCTTGCGGTGATTCACCTTTGTTTCGTGGCCTAAGTCACGACGACATCCGACTGCCCGGGTAACGCAAAGCGCCCATTCCATCACGGATGGGATCCTCGGATTCCTGTTACACGCTCTGGTTTCTTAGGCCGCAAGCTGTAACACTTGTCCCCATGTATGGCAACGACTTCTCGACCCCGGCCGACGCCGCGGGTGACGCGCCGGGCGGCGGCCTGCTGGGCGAGGTCGAGGCCGCCGAGGCCGACCTGCGAGCGGCGGCTGCGCGCGGGCGGCGTGGTGGACCCGCACCGGACGAGGACCTGGCGGCGTACTTCGCCGAGGTGGTCGACGCCGAGCAGAAGATCGAGCCACGCGACTGGATGCCCGACGCGTACCGCCGGACGCTGATCCGGCAGATCGCCCAGCACGCCCACTCCGAGATCATCGGCATGCAGCCGGAGGGCAACTGGATCAGCCGGGCGCCGTCGCTCAAGCGCAAGGCGATCCTGCTGGCCAAGGTGCAGGACGAGGCGGGCCACGGCCTCTACCTCTACGCCGCCGCCGAGACCCTCGGCATCAGCCGCGACGAGCTGGTCCGGCTGCTGCTCGACGGGCGGCAGAAGTACAGCTCGATCTTCAACTACCCCACCCTGAGCTGGGCCGACATGGGCGCGATCGGTTGGCTGGTGGACGGCGCGGCGATCGTCAACCAGGTGCCGCTGTGCCGCTGCTCCTACGGCCCGTACGCGCGGGCGATGATCCGGGTCTGCAAGGAGGAGTCGTTCCACCAGCGTCAGGGCTACGAGATCCTGCACACTCTGGCGCACGGCACCCCTGGGCAGCAGGCGATGGCCCAGGACGCGGTGGACCGCTGGTGGTACCCGTCGCTGGCCATGTTCGGCCCGCCGGACGGCGACTCCACGCACTCCACCCAGTCGATGGCCTGGAAGATCAAGCGATTCTCGAACGACGATCTGCGTCAGCGCTTCGTCGACATGTGCGTGCAGCAGGCCGAGATCCTCGGGCTGCGCATCCCCGATCCGGACCTGCGCTGGAACGAGGAGCGGCAGGCGTACGACTACACCCAGCCGGACTACGACGAGCTGATGCGGGTGATCTCCGGCGACGGGCCGTGCAACCGGGAGCGGATGGCGCACCGCCGGGCCGCGCACACCAGCGGCGCATGGGTACGCGAGGCCGCCGCGGCGTACGCCGCCAAGCGGGCCGAGAACAGGGAAAAGGTGGCAGTCGCGTGAGTACCGAACATTCGCCTCTCTGGGAGGTCTTCGTGCGGGCCCGGCGCGGGCTGTCACACACCCACGTCGGCAGCCTGCACGCCCCCGACGCCGAGCTGGCCCTGCGCAACGCCCGGGACCTCTACACCCGCCGCCAGGAGGGCGTGTCGATCTGGGTGGTGCCGGCCGGCGCCATCACGGCGTCCAGCCCGGACGAGAAGGACGCCTTCTTCGACCCGGCCGCCGACAAGGTCTACCGCCACCCCACCTTCTACGAGGTGCCGGACGGGGTGGCACACCTGTGAACGGGCCTTTCGACTTCACTCTCGCCCTCGGCGACGACGCGTTGATCGCGGCCCAGCGACTGGCCGAATGGACAACGCGCGCCCCGGAGATGGAAGAGGACATCGCGCTGGCCAACATCGCCCTCGACCAGCTCGGCGCCGCCCGCCTGCTGCTGTCGTACGCGGGTGAGCTGGAGGGCGCCGGCCGCGACGAGGACGCGTTGGCGTACCTGCGTGACGACCGGGAGTTCCGCAACGCGCTCCTGGTCGAGCTGCCCAACGGCGACTTCGCGGTGACGATGGCGAAGCTGTTCTTCCTGGCGGCGTACCAGGTGCCGCTCTACACGGCGCTGGCTGGTTGCTCGGACGAGCGGCTGGCCGCGATCGGCGCGAAGGCGCGCAAGGAGTCGGCGTACCACCTGGACCATGGCGCGCTGTGGGTGAAGCGGCTCGGCGACGGCACCGAGGAGTCGCACCGTCGGATGCAGACCGCCGTCGACGAGGTGTGGCCGTACACCCATGAGCTGTTCGTCGCGGACCCGGCGGCGCCGGTCGACCCGGCCACCCTGCGGCCGGCGTTCGACGAGAGCGTCGGCTCGGTGCTGGCCGAGGCGACGCTCACCCGGCCGGAGAGCGGCTGGGCCCCGGCCGGTGGGCGGACCGGCGTGCACACCGAGCACCTGGCCTACCTGCTCGCCGAGATGCAGGTGTTGCATCGCGCCCATCCCGGAGCGAGATGGTGAGCGCGGCGCAGCGGAGTTCCGCAGTGGTGGACGGCACCGACCCGAGAACGGCCGTGGCGAGTGTGGTGGACCCGGAGATCCGGGTCATCACCATCGACGAGCTGGGCATCCTGCGGGCGGTCGAGGAGGATCCGAGCAGTGGTCGGGTCACCGTCACCATCACCCCGACCTACACCGGCTGCCCGGCGATGGACGTGATCCGGGCCGACATCCGCCGGGCGCTCGCGGTCGCGGGCCACCCCGACACCGAGGTCCGCACCGTCTACAGCCCACCGTGGAGCACCGACTGGATCTCCGAGGGTGGGCGGGCCAAGCTCGCCGCCGCCGGGATCGCCCCGCCCGCCCGGGTGCCCGCCGCCGGCGTGGTGTCGTTGACCCTCGCGGTCCGGTGCCCGCAGTGCGGCTCGCCGGAGACCGAGCAGGTCAGCCGGTTCGGCTCCACCGCGTGCAAGGCGCTGTGGCGTTGCCGCTCCTGCTCCGAACCCTTCGACCACCTGAAGGCGCTGTGACTGTCACCATCACCCGACCGGTCCGCCGTCGACCGGTCTTCCACCCGCTGTCCGTCGCCGCCGTCGACCGGCTCACCGACGACTCCGTGGCGGTCACCTTCGCCGTACCCGAGGAATTGCGGGAGACCTTCGCGTTCCGCGCGGGCCAGCACCTCACCGTGCGCCGGGTGACTGACGACGGCACGGACGTGCGCCGGTCGTACTCGATCTGCTCCACCCCCGACGACCTGGCCCGGCACGGCCGCCTGCGGATCGGGGTGCGGGAGATCCCGGGGGGCGCCTTCTCGGCGTTCGCGTGCGGGGCGCTGCGCGGTGGCGACACCGTCGAGGTGCTGCCGCCGCTGGGCACCTTCACCACGGCCTTCGCGCCGGACCGGGTGCGGCACTACGGCGCGGTCGTCGCCGGCTCCGGCATCACCCCGGTGCTCGGGCTGGTCGCGACCGCCCTGGCCGTCGAGCCGGCCAGCACCTTCACCCTGGTGTACGGCAACCGCACGGCGAACACGGTGATGTTCGCCGAGGAGTTGGCCGACCTGAAGGACCGCTACCCCACCCGGCTGCACCTGGTGCACGTGCTCTCCCGGGAGCAGGGTGAGTCGCCGCTGCTCTCCGGGCGGATCGACGCCGAGAGGCTGAGCCGTCTGCTGGACACGATCGTGCCGGGCGACGTCATCGAGGAGTGGTTCCTCTGCGGCCCGTACGCCATGGTGGTCGACGTCCGGGACGTGCTGACCGCACGCGGGCTGCCCGAGGCGGCGGTGCGCACCGAGCTGTTCCACGTCGACGCGCCACCGGAGCCGGTGCGCCGTCCCGTCGATCAGGCGGGTGCCGGTGCCGAGGTCACCATCGTGCTGGACGGCCGGTCGTCGAGCTTCACGATGGGCCGCGAGGAGCGGGTGCTGGACGCCGCGCTGAAGGTGCGTGGCGAGCTGCCGTACGCGTGCAAGGGCGGTGTCTGCTCGACCTGCAAGGCGAAGGTCGTCGACGGGGCGGTCACGATGGCCCGTAACTACGCCCTGGAGCCCGACGAGCTGGCCGCCGGCTACGTCCTGACCTGCCAGTCCAGCCCGACCACCGACAAGCTCACGGTTGACTACGACGCGTGAGGACGCCGAACGACCGGCAGTTCGTCGAGCGGTTCGCCGAGGTCACCGGCGGCCGAGGCCCCACCGGCTACGTGGAGGGGTGGGAGCAGTTCGTCGGGTTCTGCGAGGAGGGCTACCACGACAACCTCGACGAGTACTGGTTCGACCTGAGCGTCCGGCACGCGATCGAGAACGTGCTGACCGACGAGCGGTTGCGCGGCTTCCCGCAGATGGGGTGGTTCCGGGAGCAGGTCGGGGCGGTGGACGAGCGGTTCCGAGCGGTGCTCTCCGAGGAGCGGTTCCCGGCGCGGGCTGAGCTGCCGTGGTGGGAGGCGTACGTGCCGGCCTGGGCCGGCCCGGTGCTGGCGGCGGAGCTGTGGGACACCTACGGCGTACGCGTCGAGGTGCGCGAAAGCTGACGGTCGAAGGTGCGCGGTGCAAATCTTGGACACTAACCGTTCCGAGCTGACGGAAATTCTCCAAGGTCTGCTGTCCTGGGGCGCGCGTCACCGGCGGCGGAGGGGCGTGCCGGCCGCTGAGTGGGCGACGTAGGCTCGGGGGCGTGACGGTGAGCCGGGAGATCGACGACATCCTGCAGCGTGGCGCGGACGGTGGGCGGATCACGCCCGAGGAGGCATTGCTGCTCTACACCGAGGCGCCCTTCCACGCCTTGGGCGAGGCGGCGGACGCGGTGCGCCGACGGCGTTACCCGGACAACATCGTCACGTACCTGATCGATCGCAACATCAACTACACCAACGTCTGCGTGACGGCGTGCAAGTTCTGCGCCTTCTACCGCGCGCCCAAGCACAAGGAAGGGTGGACCCACCCGACCGAGGAGATCCTGCGCCGTTGCGGCGAGGCGGTCGAGCTGGGCGCGACCCAGGTGATGCTCCAGGGCGGGCACCACCCGGACTACGGCGTCGAGTACTACGAGGAGCTGTTCTCCTCGGTGAAGCAGGCGTACCCGCAGCTGGTCATCCACTCGATCGGCCCCAGCGAGATCCTGCACATGGCCAAGGTCTCCGGCGTGAGCCTGGACGAGGCCATCGCCCGGATCAAGGTCGCCGGCCTGGACTCGATCGCCGGTGCCGGGGCGGAGATGCTGCCCGAGCGGCCGCGTAGGGCCATCGCGCCCCTCAAGGAGTCGGGTGAGCGCTGGCTGGAGGTCATGGAGCTGGCCCACCGACAGGGCATCGAATCGACCGCCACCATGATGATGGGCACCGGCGAGACGCACGCCGAGCGGATCGAGCACCTGCGCATGATCCGCGACGTGCAGGACCGTACCCGCGGGTTCCGGTCCTTCATCCCGTGGACGTACCAGCCGGAGAACAACCACCTCAAGGGCCGCACCCAGGCGACCACGCTGGAGTACCTGCGGCTGGTCGCGGTGGCCCGGCTCTTCTTCGAGACCGTGCCGCACCTGCAGGCGTCCTGGCTGACTACCGGCAAGGACGTCGGGCAGCTTTCGCTGCACATGGGCGTGGACGACCTCGGCTCGATCATGCTGGAGGAGAACGTCATCTCCTCCGCCGGTGCGCGGCACCGCTCCAACCTGCACGAGCTGATCGGCATGATCCGCTCGGCGGACCGGATCCCCGCGCAGCGGGACACCCTCTACAACCGGCTGGCCGTGCACCACACGCCGGCCGACGACCCGACCGACGACCGAGTGGTCTCGCACTTCTCCTCGATCGCGCTGCCCGGCGGCGGCGCGGGCAAATCGCTGCCACTGGTCGAGGTCAACTGACGCGGGTCGACGTCCAGCCGTTCGGCTGACCGAGGCTCATGCTCCCGCCCGGACGCACCGGCGGTACGGGTGGTCCCCGCCGCCGCACCGTCAGGCTGCCCGGCGCGGGGGTGGTGGAGATGATCGTCGGCGGCTAGCGTCGCGGCTCATATCCGTCGCCACGGTGAACCGGTGAAATCAGCGCGACCGTGCTGGTGGCGGGTGGTCTGATGGTCCTGGTCGTGGGCTGTCCTCCATCGGCCCGCTGAGGGTCGTTCATATAACGCACGGCGGTACGGGCGGGATGGGTGACCATCCCGCCCGTACCGTCTGCCCAGCTCGCGCCGGACGGATGAAAACGGGTCCGCCGGCTGGCGTGGAACATCGACCTCCGATAACGTCCGCTCGTTCCGCAACCATTCTTTCTTCCCTACCCCCGGGGGACTGATGACAGCGTTCCACCGCTCGACCCTGGTTCGCGCCAGCGTCGTGGCGTTGCTCGCGGCCGGTGGCCTGGCTGCCGTGGCCGCCCCAGTGTTCGCGGCCGAACAGGCCGACCTGGCCCTGGTGCCGCTCAGCTACAACCTGGCCAAGGGCGTCACGGAGGCCAAGAGCAAGCCGTTCAAGTTCGTTGTCGACAACACCCGGAGCGAGGAAGACGCCAAGGGCGTCAGCTACACCGTCGACACCAGCAACCTGAAGAAGGGCAAGGTCGGGGTTGTGGTGCCCGACGGCTGCCGGGTGAACGGCAAGAAGTTCACCTGCCGTCTCGGCGACCTCGCGGCCGGCACCAGCGAGGACTTCGGCATCCCGATCTTCTCCACCGGTGGTCGAGGCGCGGCCGGCACGCTGGTGGTCACCATCCGCTCGGCCACCGATGACCCCAACAAGGAAGACAACAGGGTCGAGCACGACATCACCGTCACCGAGCCCGGCTACGACCTGACCAGTTGGGTGCAGGACGTCAACGCGAACGTCGTGGTGAATGGCGTCAAGGGCGACGACCCTGATCTTCGACCGGTGCGCCCGGGCGAGACGGTGCCGCTGGACTGGGCGGTCTACAACGACGGCAGCCGCAAGGCGACCGGCCTCTCCTACGTGCTCACGCTCCCGGCCGGAGTCACCTTCGACACCCTGCCGGACACCTGCACCTCGCAGACCTTCGGCGTCGCCCAAGCGCTCTGCCAGGACGACGGCGCGGTGATCCGCCCCGGCGAGTACTACACGGCGGACATCAAGGTGACGGTCGGCAAGGACGTCACCGAGCCGGTGCTGCGGGTCGGCGAGCTGGTGGCGCATGGTCTGGACGCTGCGGCGGGCAAGCCCGAGGAGCAGCCTGAGCGGGCCACCAGCGCCCAGCGGAAGACCTTCACCGAGGTCGACGAGAGTGACAACCAGGCGATCTTCGACGTCTTCGTCGACCTGACCGTGCAGCCGACGGCCACGCCGACCTCGACCCCCACGGCCACGCCGACGCCAACGGCCACGCCCACGGCTACCCCGACGCCGACCGCGACGGCCACGCCGACGCCAACGGCCACGCCGACGGAAACCCCGACGCCGACCGAGACGCCGGCGCCGACGGAAACCCCGACGCCGACCGAGACGCCGACGCCGACCGAGACGCCGACGCCGACGGAGACGCCGACGCCGACGGAGACGCCGACGCCGACGGAGACGCCGACGCCGACGGAGACGCCGACGCCGACGGAGACGCCGACGCCGACGGAAACCCCGACGCCGACCGAGACGCCGACGCCGACGGCCACGCCGACGGAAACGCCGACTCCGACGGGCACGCCAACGCCCACCGCGACGGGCACGCCAACGCCGACTGCGACGGCCACGCCGACTGCGACCGCGACTGCCACTCCGACGCCGGGCGGCACGCTGAGCCCGGGCGGTACGACGACACCGGGCGTGCCCACGTCGCCGGTCGCCGGTGGCGGCGGCTCCGGCGGTGGTGGCCTGCCGGTGACCGGTGTGCAGGTCGGCCTGATCGGCGGCATCGGCGCGATCATCCTGCTCGTGGGTGGGGCGCTGCTGGTGCTCTCCCGCCGGCGCAAGGTCGTCCTGGTCGCCCCGGGTGACGAGACGTCGACCGACTGACAGAGGAGCGACGGCAACCGGCGCGATGACAGAGGCGCCGTGACGCCGGCATGACGAAAGGGCGGGGTGGGCGACCACCCCGCCCTTTCGCGTACCGGGTGCGTGCCGCGCCACCCAACGGCCGCTGGTCGGATGGTGGCTGGCAGAGTGGAGGCGTGAGCCGTACCCCGCAGGGCCAGCGCGCCAGTCTGGACAAGCAGCCGCACGAGGTCGCCGCGATGTTCGACGACGTGGCGGAACGTTACGACCTGACCAACACGGTGCTCTCCTTCGGTCAGGATCGTTCCTGGCGCCGGGCCACCCGGGCGGCACTCGGGCTGCGGCCGGGCGAGCTTGTGCTGGACGTGGGCGCGGGCACCGGTGTCTCGACGCAGGAGTTGGCGCAGTCCGGGGCGTACGCGGTCGGCGCCGACCTGTCGCTGGGCATGCTGTACGCCGGCAAGCGGGCCCGTCCCGAGGTGCCGCTGCTGGCCGGAGACGCGCTGCGGCTGCCGTTCGCCGACGCCAGTTTCGACGCGGTGACGATCTCCTTCGCCCTGCGCAACGTCAACGACACCGACGCCGCCCTGCGGGAGTTGGCTCGGGTGACCCGGCCGGGCGGGCGGCTGGTGGTCTGCGAGTTCAGCACCCCGGTCAACCCGGCCTTCCGGACGGTCTACCTGTCGTACCTGATGCGGTCGCTGCCGGCGGTGGCCCGCACGGTGTCCAGCAACCCCGAGGCGTACGTCTATCTCGCCGAGTCGATCCGGGCCTGGCCGGCGCAGGCCGCGCTGGCCGGGCGGGTCGCCGCAGCCGGGTGGGGACGGGTGGCGTGGCGCAACCTGACCGGTGGTGTGGTGGCCCTGCACCGGGGGATCCGCGAGTAGCGGCGGACGGTGCGTGAGGATAGGCACGGACATTATTCAGGTTTCGTGAATATCGGTCTTTAGTCCACTTTGCCCCGTACGCTCGTCCGCATGACCGGATCACACCCGGCGGACCCGGTGGCCGCCACCGACGACGACGCGGCCGAACTCATCGCGCAGTTGCGCGCGTTGGCCGGAGCCGATCCGGCGGAGGTCCGGCAGGTGGTCGCCGAGGTGTTGGCGGCGCTGGATCGAGCGGCGGGTGGTGCGCTCCGCGAGCATCTGCCGGAGACCATCCGGGTCGATGCGGGCCTGGATGCCCCCAGCCCGGCCTGACACCTGACTGCTGTAGACGGTCAAGAGCTGTCACATCGGCGAGTTAGGTACCCCTGATCCTGCGCAGGTATGACGCCGGTCATACACTCGTCCCGTTGAGCTTGTGAAGCAATTCACGAGCGTGCGGGAGGAGGCGCGAATGACCGCGGTAGAACACGACGCCGACGTCATTGTCGTGGGCGCCGGTCCCGGTGGATCAGCGACTGCGTACCACCTGGCCCGGCACGGCGTACGGGTGCTGATGTTGGAGAAGACCGAGTTCCCCCGGGAGAAGGTCTGCGGCGACGGGCTGACCCCCCGCGCGGTGCGCCAGCTCATCCGGATGGGTGTGGACACGTCGCCCGAGGCTGGCTGGCTGCACAACCGCGGCCTGCGGGTCATCGGCGGTGGGGTACGCCTCGAACTGGACTGGCCGGATCTCGCCAGCTTCCCCAACTACGGCCTGGTGCGCACGAGGCTGGACTTCGACGACCTGCTCGTCCAGCGGGCGGTGGCCGCCGGCGCCAAGCTGCGGACCAGCGTCAACGTGCTGGGCCCGGTGCTCGACGGCGACGGCCGCGTCACCGGCGTCGAGGCGGAGGTCGGCCCGGGCAAGGAGCCCGCCACCTTCCACGCCCCGCTGGTCGTTGCGGCCGACGGTGTCTCCGGCCGGTTCCCGCTCGCGCTCGGGCTGGCCAAGCGGGAGGACCGGCCGATCGGCGTGGCCGTCCGCCGCTACTACCACTCGCCGGCCAAGCACGACGACAACTACCTGGAGTCCTGGCTGGAGCTGCGCAGCAAGGACAGCGGAGACAACCTGCTCCCCGGGTACGGCTGGATCTTCGGTCTCGGTGACGGCCGGGTCAACGTCGGCCTCGGCGTGCTCAACTCGTCCTCCGCGTTCGGCAAGACCAACTACCGCCGGCTGCTCACCGACTGGCTCGCCAACACCCCCGAGGACTGGGGGATGACCGACGAGACCAACGCCGACGGCCCGATCCTCGGCGCCGCGCTGCCGATGGGCTTCAACCGGGTGCCCCACTACACCCGCGGCGTGATGCTGGTCGGCGACTCCGGCGGCATGGTCAACCCGTTCAACGGTGAGGGCATCGCGTACGCGATGGAGTCCGGCGAGCTGGCCGCGGAGGTCGCGGTCCAGGCCCTCGCCCGGCCGGCCGGCCCGGAGCGCGAGCGGGCGCTGATGGCGTACCCGAACGAGCTGAAGGCCCGGCTCGGCGGCTACTACCGGTTGGGTGGCATCTTCGTGAAACTGATCGGCCGCCCGGAGATCATGCGGATCGCCACCAAACACGGCATGCCGCATCCGACGCTGATGCGTTTCGTGCTCAAGCTGTTGGCCAACCTGACCGACCCGCGCGGCGGGGATGCGATGGACCGGGTCATCAACGCGATGACGAAAGCAGCACCAGCCGTATAGATGACTGGCGTCCTGGCTGGTCACAGCCCCGACGCCGACAAAGATCGACCCCCGCTGGCTGCCACTGCGAGGGACGTGAATAGTGTGATTTTCGTCAAGCACCGAGGGCAGGGAAGGACGAGCAGGAGAAAACGATGTCGCTCTCGCCTTACGCACCGATCATCGGGCTGTTCGCCCTCGCCGCGGCGTTCTCGCTGTTTTCCGTTGGCGCCGCCCGCTTCGCCGGTCCCCGTCGCTACAACAAGGCCAAACTCGAGGCATACGAGTGCGGCATCGAGCCCAGCCCGCAGCCGGTCGGCGGCGGACGGTTCCCGATCAAGTTCTACCTGACGGCGATGCTCTTCATCGTCTTCGACATCGAGATCATCTTCCTCTACCCCTGGGCGGTCTCGTTTGACGCTCTGCCGATCTTCGGCTTCGTGGAGATGGTCCTGTTCATCGTCGCGGTCTTCGTCGCGTACGCCTATGTGTGGCGGCGCGGCGGCCTGGACTGGGACTGAGGAAGGAACGTCAGATGGGCATCGAGGAGAAGCTTCCCGCCGGCGTCCTGCTCACCTCGGTGGAGAAGCTGGTCAACTGGTCCCGGAAGTCGTCCGTGTGGGGCGCTACCTTCGGCCTGGCCTGCTGCGCCATCGAGATGATGGCCGCCGGTGGTCCCCACTACGACATGGGCCGCTGGGGCATGGAGGTCTTCCGGGCGTCGCCCCGGCAGGCCGACCTGATGATCGTGGCTGGCCGGGTGAGTCAGAAGATGGCCCCGGTGCTGCGCCAGATCTACGACCAGATGGCAGAGCCCCGCTGGGTGCTCTCGATGGGCGTCTGCGCCAGCAGCGGCGGCATGTTCAACAACTACGCCATCGTGCAGGGCGTCGACCACGTGGTGCCGGTCGACATGTACCTGCCCGGCTGCCCGCCCCGGCCGGAGATGCTCATCGACGCGATCCTCAAGCTCCGCGAGAAGATCATGTATGAGCCGTTGGGCCCGAACGGCCGCAAGATGCTGGCTGCCCGCCAGGAGCGCGGCGATGTTCCGATCGTCCCCTACGGCTCCATGCCCTCCTCGTACCGGAGCGACAAGGCCCGGCGTGCCGAGTGGACCCGGGCGGTCCGCGAGGGCCGCGAGGAGCAGTTGCGGATCGAGAACTGGATGAACGCTCAGAACCACCTCCACCCGCAGGCAGGCCCCAAATGACGTCACCCACCGACAAGCCCAACGACGGCGGCGTGCCGGTGCCGGTCACGCCGGTCGGCGCCAGCACCACCGCCCCGGCCGAGTACCCGCCGGCCAGCCCGGCGGGGCGCGGCATGTTCGGCAACCAGGGCACGGGCGACGTGTCCGGCTACGGCGGGCTGATCCGCCAGCGCCAGCCCATCGAGGAGGCGCCCCGGCCGTACGGGGGCTACTTCGACGAGGTCCGCGACGCGTTGGAGGAGGCGTACCCGGCCTTCGGCGACGCGATCGAGAAGGTCGTGGTCGACCGGGGTGAGCTGACCCTGCACGTACGCCCGGAGCGGATCGCCGAGGTCTGCCAGGTGATGCGGGACGACCTGGCGCTGCGTTTCGAGCTGTGCTCGTCGGTGTCCGGTGTGGACTACCTCGGTGCCGACGAGCGCCGGCTGCACGTGGTGTACCTGCTCACCTCGATGACCTACCGGCGTCGGGTCCGGCTGGAGGCCGCGGTTTCCGTCGAGGCCCCGCACCTGCCCAGCGTGACCGCCATCTACCCGACCGCGGACTGGCAGGAGCGGGAGGCGTACGACATGTTCGGCATCGTCTTCGACGGCCACCCCAACCTGACCCGGATCCTCATGCCGGACGACTGGGAGGGCCACCCGCAGCGCAAGGACTACCCGCTCGGTGGCGTGCCGGTCGAGTACAAGGGCGCCGAGATCGCGCCGCCGGACCGGAGGAGGTCCTACCAATGACCACGTCGAACTATGCGACCGAGCGCGAGACCACCGAGGGCCGGGTCTTCACCGTCACCGGTGGGGACTGGGACACGATCGTCTCGGGCACCGACCCGATCAACGACGAGCGGATCGTCGTCAACATGGGTCCGCAGCACCCGTCCACGCACGGGGTGCTGCGGCTGATCCTGGAGCTGGAGGGCGAGACGGTCCGCGAGGCCCGCTCGGTCGTCGGCTACCTGCACACCGGCATCGAGAAGAGCCTCGAATACCGCAACTGGGTCCAGGGCTCGACGTTCGTGACCCGGATGGACTACCTCGCCCCGATCTTCAACGAGACGGCGTACGCGCTGGCGGTCGAGAAGCTGCTCGGCATCACCGACGACGTCACCGAGCGGGCCACCACCATCCGCGTGCTGATGATGGAGCTCAACCGGATCTCGTCGCACCTGGTCTGGCTGGCCACCACCGGCATGGAGCTGGGCGCGATCTCGATCATGCTGTACGGCTTCCGTGAGCGGGAGTACATCCTCGACATCTTCGAGACCATCACCGGTTTGCGGATGAATCACGCGTACGTCCGGCCGGGTGGTGTGGCGCAGGACGTGCCGGACGAGGCCATCGTCAAGATCCGCGAGTTCCTCAAGATGATGCCGAAGAAGCTCAAGGAGTACGAGGACCTTCTCTCCGGCCAGCCGATCTGGACCGAGCGCACGAAGAACGTCGCGGTGCTGGATGTGACCGGCTGCGTGGCGCTCGGCATCACCGGGCCGGTACTGCGCTCCGCCGGCCTCGCGTGGGACCTGCGCAAGACCATGCCGTACTGCGGTTACGAGACGTACGAGTTCGACGTGCCGACCCACCCCGACGGTGACGTGTGGGGCCGCTACCTGGTCCGGCTCGCCGAGATCCGGGAGTCGATGAAGCTGGTCGAGCAGGCGCTGGACCGGCTCCGGCCGGGCCCGGTGATGGTCGCCGACCGCAAGATCGCCTGGCCGGCGCAGTTGGCCATCGGCGTCGACGGCATGGGTAACTCGCTGGAGCACGTCGCGAAGATCATGGGTCAGTCGATGGAGTCGCTGATTCACCACTTCAAGCTGGTCACCGAGGGCTTCCGGGTCCCGCCCGGCCAGGTGTACGTCGGCATCGAGTCGCCCCGCGGCGAGTTGGGCGTGCACGCGGTCTCCGACGGTGGCACCCGGCCGTACCGGGTGCACTACCGGGAGCCGAGCTTCGTCAACCTCCAGGCCCTCCCGGCGATGGCCGAGGGCGGTCTGATCGCCGACGTGATCGCCGGCGGCGCCTCGTTGGACCCGGTGATGGGTGGTTGTGACCGATGAGTGTTGTTTTCACTGACGAGACCCGGGAGCGGGCGCGCGAGATCATCGCCCGTTACCCGGCGGACCGATCCCGCTCGGCGTTGCTGCCGCTGCTGCACCTGGTGCAGGCGGAAGAGGGGTACGTCTCCCCGGCCGGGGTCGCGTTCTGCGCCGAGGTGCTCGGGCTGAACAAGGCCCAGGTCGGCGCGGTGGCCACCTTCTACACCATGTACAAGCGCAAGCCGACCGGTGACTTCCTGGTCAGCGTGTGCACCAACACCATGTGCAATGTGCTCGGTGGCCAGGAGGTCTACGACACCCTCTCGGAGCACCTGGGCGTCGGGCACGACGAGACGACCGCTGACCAGAGGATCACGCTGGAGCACGCCGAGTGCCTGGCGGCGTGCGACTACGGCCCGGTGATGACGGTCAACTACGACTTCTTCGACGGCGTGGACCCGTCCACCGCGGTCAGCGTGGTCGACGAGCTGCGGGCGGGCGGGCGGCCGATGCCGACCCGCGGTGCCCGGCTCTGCACGCTCAAGGAGATGGCGGTGCAGCTCGCCGGTTTCGCCGACGAGCGCGACGGCGCGGTCGCCGACGGCGGGCCGGGCGAGCCCACCCTGCGCGGGCTGCGGCTGGCGCAGCAGCACGGCGTGTCGGTGCCGGGCTTCGACCCGAACACCCCGATCCGTAGCAAGGCGGAGGCGGACAAGGCGGCGGCGAAGGCGAAGGCCACCGAGGCCGCCGCGAAGCCTGCCGCTGAGCCCGCCGCGCCGACCAGCCCGGTGAAGGGCGGCGACGGCGCCTCCGCCACGGTCCCGGCGGAGACCTCGCCACCGGGCCCGCGCGACGCGCAGGAGGCGGAGGCCGCCGGCGTGGCGGCCAACGCGCCGGCCAGCGACCGCAAGCCCGCCGGTGACTCCACCGGTGCGCAGGAGCGCAACCTCAACGAAGCGTCGGCAGGCGCCGGTGGCGCGAACTCCGCCGCCGCGAGCGAAACGGGGGCCCAGAAGTGACCACTCCCCGCCCGGAGACGCTGGCCAAGCTGACGCCGGTGCTGACCAAGCGCTGGCTGTCGCCGGACGCCTGGCGCATCGGCACGTACGAGCAGTTGGACGGCTACGCCGCCCTGCGCAAGGCGATCAAGGCCCACCCGGACGACCTGATCCAACTGATCAAGGACTCGGGTCTGCGCGGCCGGGGTGGCGCAGGCTTCCCCACCGGTCTCAAGTGGGGTTTCATCCCGCAGGGCGACGGCAAGCCGCACTATCTGGTGGTCAACGCCGATGAGGGCGAGCCGGGCACCTGCAAGGACCTGCCGCTGATGACCCACGACCCGCACGCGCTGGTCGAAGGCGTGATCATCGCGTCGTACGCGATCCGGGCCAACCGCGCCTACATCTACATCCGGGGCGAGGCGGTGCACGCCGCGCGCCGGCTGCGCAACGCCGTCCAGGAGGCCTACGACAAGGGCTACCTCGGCCGGAACATCCTGCGCAGCGGGTACGACCTGGAGCTGGTGGTGCACTCCGGCGCCGGGGCGTACATCTGCGGCGAGGAGACGGCGCTGCTGGACTCGCTGGAGGGGTTCCGGGGTCAGCCCCGGCTGCGCCCACCGTTCCCTGCCACCCACGGCCTGTACGCGAGCCCGACGGTGGTGAACAACGTCGGCACCATCGCCAGCGTGCCGCCGATCGTGCTCGGTGGGGCCGACTGGTGGAAGAGCATGGGCACCGAGAAGTCCTCCGGGCCGATGATCTACTCGCTCTCCGGCCGGATCGCCAACCCGGGCCAGTACGAGTGCTCGATGGGCGTCACGCTGCGCGAGCTGCTGGAGCTGGCCGGTGGGATGCAGCCCGGGCACAACCTGCGGTTCTGGACCCCGGGCGGTTCGTCCACCCCGTTGCTCGCCGCCGAGCATCTGGACGTGCCACTGGACTTCGAGGGGGTGGCGGCGGCCGGCTCGATCCTCGGCACCACGGCCACCCAGATCTTCTCCGACCAGGACTGCCCGGTCTACGCGACGTACCGGTGGCTGGAGTTCTACCACCACGAGTCGTGCGGCAAGTGCACCCCGTGCCGCGAGGGCAACTACTGGATGGTCCGGGTCTACCGGCGGATCCTCGCCGGTCAGGGCACCCACGAGGACCTGGACACCCTGCTGGACACCTGCGACAACATCCTCGGCCGCTCGTTCTGTGGCCTGGGTGACGGCGCGACCAGCTCGGTGACCTCGTCGCTGCAGTACTTCAAGCAGGACTACCTCGACTACATCGAGGGACGTACCGCACCCAAGCTGTCGGACAAGCAGCTGGTTGGAGCGCACTGATGCGAGTGCGAGGCGTGAGCGGAGCGAGCCCCGCAGTCGCGAGCGAAAGGCAAGCACTGTGACCGACGTAGCCAAGCAGACCGAGACCGTCACCCTCACCATCGACGGCGTCGAGGTCACCGCCCCCAAGGGGACGCTGCTGATCCGGGTCGCCGAGCAGATGGGCACCGAGATCCCCCGCTTCTGCGACCACCCGCTGCTGGCCCCGGCCGGCGCGTGTCGGCAGTGCCTGGTCGAGGTGGAGGGGCAGCGCAAGCCCGTCGCCTCCTGCACCCAGGCCGTCGCCGACGGCATGGTCGTGCGTACCCAGATCACCTCCCCGGTGGCCAAGAAGGCGCAGGAGGGGGTGATGGAGCTGCTGCTGCTCAACCACCCGCTGGACTGCCCGATGTGTGACAAGGGCGGCGAGTGCCCGCTCCAGAACCAGGCGATGTCCACCGGCCGCACCGACTCGCGCTTCCACGAGCACAAGCGGGAGTACGAGAAGCCGATGGCGATCAGCAGCCAGGTGCTGCTGGACCGCGAACGCTGCGTGCTCTGCCAGCGGTGCACCCGGTTCTCCGATGAGATCGCCGGCGACAAGTTCATCGACCTGATGGGCCGGTCGTCCGCCGAGGAAATCAACATCTACCGGGACGACACGTATAGCGGGAATGCGGACGACGGCAGTGCTGGCCGCACCGACTCGGCCTCCGCTGGCGCTCCGGCTTTCGCCGGTGGGGATGTCCCGTTCAACTCCTACTTCTCCGGCAACACCGTGCAGATCTGCCCGGTGGGTGCGCTGACCGGTGCCCAGTACCGCTTCCGGGCCCGCCCGTTCGACCTGGTCTCCAGCCCGAGTGTCTGCGAGCACTGCTCGGCGGGCTGCGGACAGCGCACCGACTGGCGGCGCGGCAAGGTGCTGCGCCGGCTGGCCGGCGACGAGCCGGCGGTGAACGAGGAGTGGAACTGCGACAAGGGCCGGTGGGGCTTCCAGTACACCCGGGCCACGGACCGGCTGACCACCCCGCTGGTCCGCGACGAGCACACCGGTGAGCTGCGCGAAGCGTCCTGGAGTGAGGCGCTCACCAAGGCCGCCGAAGGGCTGCACGCGGCTCGGGAGAGCGGGCAGGGCACGGCGGTCCTCACCGGCGGTCGGCTGACCGTCGAGGACGCGTACGCGTACGCGAAGTTCGCCCGGGTCGCGTTGAACACCAACGACATCGACTTCCGGGCCCGGCCGGTCTCCCGCGAGGAGGCCGACTTCCTGGCCAGCTCGGTCGCCGGGGTCACCGACGTCACCTACACCGACGTGGAGAACGCGCCGGCGGTGGTGCTGGTCGGCCTGGAGCCGGAGGAAGAGTGCCCGATCCTCTTCCTGCGGTTGCGCAAGGCGTACCTGAAGAAGACCCTCACGGTGTACGCGCTGGCGCCGTTCGCCACCCGTGGCCTGGAGAAGCTCGGTGCCAAGCTGGCCCGGGTGGTGCCGGGCGAGGAGGCCAGCGTGCTCGCCGAGCACGCCACGGTCGCCGATGCCCTGAGCGCACCGGGCGCGATCCTGCTCGTCGGCGAGCGGTTGGCCACTGTGCCGGGTGGGCTGTCCGCCGCGGCGGACATCGCTCGGCGTACCGGCGCGAAGATGGCCTGGGTGCCGCGGCGCGCGGGTGACCGTGGCGCGGTCGACGCGGGCTGCCTGCCCAACCTGCTCCCCGGTGGACGGCTGGTCACCGAGCCGGCCGCTCGGGCCGAGCTGGGTGAGGCGTGGGACATTCCGGCCGGGGTGATCCCGAGCCAGGCCGGTCGGGACACCGACGGGATCCTCGCCGCCGCGGCCAACGGGCAGCTCGGCGCGTTGGTCGTCGGTGGTGTCGACCCGGCCGATCTGGCCGACCCGCGCCTGGCCGAGGCCGCCCTGGACGCGGTGCCGTTCCTGGTCAGCCTGGAGTTGCGCGGCAGCGCGGTGACCCGGCGGGCGGACGTGGTGCTTCCGATCGCCCCGGTGGTCGAGAAGGCCGGCAGCTTCCTGGACTGGGAGGGTCGGCTGCGCCCGTTCGAGCCGGTGCTGGACACGGCGGCCATGACCGACGGTCGGGTGCTCGACGCGCTGGCCGCACTGCTCGACGTGCGGCTCGGCACCGCGGACGTGCCGAGCGTGCGTCGCGAGCTGGGCACGCTGCCGGCGACGCGTACGTCTCGGCCGGCCGCGCCGTCGGTGGCACCGGGCCGGGTGCCGCAGCCTGGTGACGGGGAGGCCGTGCTGGCCACCTGGCACCAACTGGTGGACCTCGGCACGCTGACCGACGGCGACGAGAACCTTGCCGGCACCGCCCGCCCGCCGGTGGTCCGGCTGGGTAAGGGCACCGCCGAGGCACTCGGTGTCGCCGACGGCGACGCGGTCACGGTGGGCACCGACCGGGGGGCACTGACCCTGCCGGCGGAGCTCACCGAAATGCCGGACGGCGTGGTCTGGCTGCCGACCAACTCACCCGGCTCGACCGTGCGACGCAGCCTCGGGGCGACGTCCGGCGCGGTCGTCCGGCTCTCCGTCCCCGCACCGCGCGTGGCCGTCCCGGCCGGGCGGGTGGCGGCCGACGAGACCGGCCTTCCGGGTCCGCTCCTCAACACCGGGGGTAACCAGTGAGTCCGATCTACCTGGCCCAGGACCCGACGCTGGCCGACTTCGGCCGGGATCCGTGGTGGCTGGTTCTCGGCAAGATTGTCTTCGCGTTCGCCTTCGGTCTGCTGGCCACCCTGCTCGGTGTCTGGTTCGAGCGGCGCGTGGTCGGTTACATGCAGGTGCGGCCGGGCCCCAACCAGGTCGGTCCGTTCGGCCTGCTGCAGACCCTCGCCGACGGCCTGAAGATGGCCTTCAAGGAGGACATCCTGCCGAAGGCGGCCGACAAGGTCGTCTACTTCTTCGCCCCGACCATCTCGGTGATCTGCGCGGTCACCGCTCTGTCGGTGGTGCCGTTCGGTCCGATGGTGAGCATCTTCGGCCACCACACGCCGTTGCAGGTCACCGACGTGCCGGTGGCGGTGCTGCTGCTGCTGGCCTGCTCCTCGATGGGCGTCTACGGCATCGTGCTGGGCGGCTGGGCCTCCGGCTCGACGTACCCGCTCCTCGGTGGTCTGCGGTCGACCGCCCAGATGATCTCCTACGAGGTCGCCATGGGGCTGAGCATCGTGGCGGTCTTCATGACCGCCGGCACGATGAGCACCAGCGGGATCGTCGCGGCGCAGGGCGACGCCACGCGGCTGACCATCTTCGGCACCGAGATCCCGGCGCCGGGCTGGTACGCGATCCTGCTGCTGCCGAGCTTCATCATCTTCTTCATCGCCACCGTCGGTGAGACCAACCGGGCGCCGTTCGACCTGCCCGAGGCCGAGTCCGAGTTGGTCGCGGGCTTCATGACCGAGTACAGCTCGCTGAAGTTCGCGCTGTTCATGCTCAGCGAGTACGTCGCGATGGTGACCATGTCCGCGGTCACCACCACGCTGTTCCTCGGTGGGTGGCGGGCGCCGTGGCCGATCACCATCTGGGAGGGCGCCAACTCCGGTTGGTGGCCGATGCTCTGGTTCTTCGGCAAGGTGATCGCGCTGGTCTTCGTCTTCGTGTGGCTGCGCGGCACGCTGCCCCGGCTGCGCTACGACCAGTTCATGCGCCTCGGTTGGAAGGTGCTGCTGCCGATCAACCTGGTCTGGATCCTGGTCCTGTCGGGCCTGCGCTCCATCGAGGACTGGGACACGCGCGGCAAGGTGATCGCCGTCGGCATCCCGGCCGGCCTCCTGCTGATCGCCACGCTGTTCTGGCCCAACCGCCGGCCGCAGCCGAAGCCGACGCCGCAGGAACAGGTCGACAACCGGCCGTACGGGAGCTTCCCGCTGCCACCGATGGATCTTCAGGTACCACCGAGCCCGCGTATCACGCGCGTGGTCGCCGAGCGGGAGCCGGCCAACATCGTTGCCGGCTCGGACTCCAGGGAGGTGTGACGTGGGCTCGATCACCGGAACGTTCAAGGGATTCGGTGTCACCTTCTCGCACATGTTCAGGAAGGTCGTCACCACCGACTACCCGTTCAAGCCGCCGGTGTCGGCGCCGCGCTACCACGGGCGGCACATCCTGAACCGGCACCCGGACGGCCTGGAGAAGTGCATCGGCTGTGAGCTGTGCGCCTGGGCCTGCCCGGCGGACGCGATCTACGTCGAGGGTGGCGACAACACCGACGAGCAGCGCTTCTCGCCGGGTGAGCGGTACGCCAGCATCTACCAGATCAACTACGCCCGGTGCATCTTCTGTGGGCTGTGCATCGAGGCCTGCCCGACCCGGTCGCTCACCATGAGCAACGAGTACGAGCTGGCCCGGGACAACCGGCAGGACCTGATCTTCACCAAGGAGCAGTTGCTCGCACCGTTGCTCGAGGGCATGGAGCAGCCGCCGCACCCGATGCGGCTGGGTGACAGCGAGAAGGACTACTACGTCGGCGCGCTGACGAACCCGGGCACCTCCGCCGGTGCGGAGACGTCGCCGATGGGCCCCGGCCGCTACGAGGTCGAGGAGCACCCCGGCGTGACGTTCCCGGGCGCCGAGCAGGCCGCCCAGCGGGTGGCGGCCGGCAAGGGAGAGGGAGCATGACCACGTCTACGGTGCTCGCCGCGGCGGGTTCGGTGCCCGGCGGTGAGGCGGTCACCTTCTGGATCCTCGCCCCGCTCGCGCTGGTCGGCGCGATCGGGATGGTGGCCGCGCGCAATGCCGTGCACTCGGCGCTCTGGCTGGTCCTGACCATGCTCTGTCTGGGCGTGTTCTACGTGCTCCAGGCCGGTCCGTTCATCGGCATGGTGCAGATCATCGTCTACACCGGCGCGATCATGATGCTCTTCCTCTTCGTGCTGATGCTGGTCGGTCGGGACTCGACGGACTCGCTGATCGAGACGCTGCGCGGCCAGCGGGTCGCCGCGATCGTGCTCGGCCTGGGCTTCGCCGGCCTGGTCGGCAGCGGCCTCTACCAGGCGCTGGACAAGACCACCGCGGTCGGCCTGGAGCAGGCCAACGCGGAGGGGAACGTGCAGGGCATCGCCCGGCTGCTGTTCACCAAGTACGTCTTCGCGTTCGAGCTGACCTCGGCGCTGCTGATCACCGCGGCGGTCGGTGCCATGGTGCTGGCCCATGTCGAGCGGCGTAAGCAGGACAAGATCGACCAGCCGTCGACCATGCGGGCTCGCTTCGCCCCGGGCAACTACCCCGGCCCGAAGCCGGGCCCCGGCGTCTTCGCGACCTCATCCTCGGTGGCCACCCCGGCCCGGTTGCCGGACGGCCGCCTGACCGACCGCAGCACCCCGGCGATCCTTCCGCAGCGCGAGCTGACCGCCGAGGAGACCTCGCTGAAGGGGACGGACAAATAATGGAGAAGTTCTTCTCGGTCGAGCCGAACTACTACCTGGTCCTCGCCGCGGTGCTGTTCACCATCGGTGCTGCCGGCGTGCTGGTCCGGCGCAACGCGCTCGTGCTGTTCATGTGCGTGGAGCTGATGCTCAACGCGGCCAATCTGACGCTGGTCACCTTCAGCCGGATCAACGGTGACCTCAACGGTCAGATCATGGCGTTCTTCGTGATGGTGGTGGCGGCGGCCGAGGTCGTGGTCGGTCTCGCGATCATCATGTCCATCTTCCGGACGCGACGCTCGGCGAGTGTCGACGACGCCAACCTGCTCAAGTACTAAGGGGCAAGCAAGTGGAAGAGAATCTGGCGCACGCCTCAGCGGCGCCGTTCGGCGCCGTCGCTTACGCTCCGGCAGGTGGCTTGCTCGGCAGCGTCTGGCTGCTGGTGGCGATCCCGCTGGTCAGCGCCGCCATCCTGCTGCTGCTCGGCCGGCGGGCCGACCGCTGGGGGCACTGGCTGGGCGTCGCCTCCATCGGTGCCGCGTTCGTGCTCGGCCTGTCCTTCTTCTTCCAGCTTCGTGGCCTGGAGAACAAGTCGGTCGAGCTGAGCCTCTGGGACTTCATCGCGGTCGGTGATCTGCGCGTCGACTTCGGCCTGCTGTTCGACCCGCTGGCCGCGGTCTTCGTACTGCTGATCACCGGGGTGGGTTTCCTGATCCACCTGTACGCGGTGGAGTACATGGCGCACGACGCGGGCCGTCGTCGGTTCTTCGCGTACTTCAACCTGTTCGTCGCGGCGATGCTGCTGCTGGTGCTCGGCAACAACTACGTGATGCTCTACTTCGGCTGGGAGGGCGTCGGTCTGGCGTCGTACCTGCTGATCTCCTTCTGGACCGAGCGGCCGAGCGCGGCCACCGCCGGCAAGAAGGCGTTCCTGATGAACCGGGTCGGCGACGCCGGCCTGGCCATCGGCATCTTCATCATGTTCGCCACCCTGGGCACCACCCAGTACGACGAGGTGTTCAACGGCGTCGGCGCGCTGACCGGCACCACCGTGCTGGTGCTCGGCCTGCTGCTGCTGCTCGGCGCGGCCGGCAAGTCCGGTCAGTTCCCCCTACAGGCGTGGTTGCCGGACGCCATGGAGGGCCCGACTCCGGTGTCGGCGCTCATCCACGCGGCCACCATGGTCACCGCGGGCGTCTACCTGATCGCCCGCTCCAACCCGATCTTCTCGGCGAACTCGACGCTCCAGCTCGTGGTGGTCAGCGTCGGCGCACTCACGCTGCTGATCGGCTGCATCATCGGCGCGGCCAAGGACGACATCAAGCGGGTGCTCGCCTGGTCGACGGTGAGCCAGATCGGCTACATGTTCCTCGGCGTCGGCCTGGGCGGTGGCGCGTACGCGCTGGCCATCGTGCACCTGCTGGCGCACGGCTTCTTCAAGGCCAACATGTTCCTGGGCGCCGGCTCGGTGATGCACGGGATGAAGGACCAGGTCGACATCCGCCGCTTCGGCGGGCTGTCGAAGTACATGAAGATCACCTGGCTGACGTTCATGATGGGCTGGCTGGCCATCATCGGCATGTTCCCGTTCTCCGGCTTCTTCTCGAAGGAGCCGATCATCGTGGCCGCCTTCGAGCGGGCCGACTGGACGGCCTGGCTCTTCGGCGGGGCCGCGCTGCTCGGCGCCGGGCTGACCGCGTTCTACATGACCCGGCTGTTCGTGCTCACCTTCCACGGCCCGAAGCGGTGGACCGAGGACATCGAGCACCCGCACGAGTCGCCGAAGCTGATGACCATCCCGCTGATCCTGCTGGCGGTCGGCTCGGTCGGTGCTGGTTTCCTGCTCTCCACGTCCGTACCGGACTGGCTGACGGAGACCGCCGGGCTGGGTGGCGAGCACGCGGAGCACGAGGCGGTCCTCTCGCACGCCGTGATCACCACGCTGTCGCTGCTGGTGACCGTGCTCGGTGCGGGGCTGGCCTGGTTCCTCTTCCGGGCCGGTACGGCCACCGCGCCGCAGCCGGCCGGGGTGCTGGTCACCGCCGCCCGACGCAACCTCTACACGGACGCGGTCAACGAGGCGGTCTTCGAGAAGCCCGGCATCTTCCTCACCCGGGCGCTGGTCTACCTCGACAACCGGGGCATCGACGGGCTCGTCAACGGGCTCGCCGCCGCGGTCGGCGGTGGCTCGGGTCGGCTCCGGCGGTTGCAGACCGGCTTCGTCCGCTCGTACGCCACCTCGATCCTGGCCGGTGCGCTGCTGGTGATGGCGGCGTTCCTGGCGGTGCAGGCCGGGTGGTTGGCGTGATCGACCTCTTCCCGGCCGCCCCCGCCGGCGGACCAGGCATCCACGACGGAGGTAAGGCCGCATAATGTCCAACTTCCCGTTCCTCTCGGTGCTCACCGTGGCGCCGCTGGTGGGCGCCCTGGTGGTGGCCTTCCTGCCGCGCCACCGGCCCGAGCTGGCCAAGCAGGTGGCGTTCGCCTGGTCACTGCTCGTGCTGGTGCTCTCGGTGGTGATGTGGGTCAGCTTCAACGCCGGCGGTGACCGGTTCCAGTTCCGCGAGTCGTACTCGTGGATCCCGAACTGGGGTGTGAGCTTCACCTTCGCCGCCGACGGCATCGCGCTGGTGATGCTGATGCTGATCGCGGTGCTGGTGCCGTTGGTGATCCTGGCCTCCTGGCACGACGCGGAGTCGTCGAAGCGGTCGGTGCCCGTCTACTTCGCACTGCTGCTGGTCCTCGAGTGCACGATGATCGGCGTCTTCGCTGCCGCCGACGTCTTCCTGTTCTACGTGTTCTTCGAGGTCATGCTGGTCCCGATGTACTTCCTGATCGGCAGCTACGGCGGCCACCAGCGGCAGTACGCGGCGGTGAAGTTCTTCCTCTACTCGCTCGTCGGCGGTCTGTTCATGCTGGCCGCGGTGATCGGCCTGTGGGTGGTCGGCGGGAAGACCTTCGACTGGCAGGCCCTGTCGCAGGTCGACATCAGCACCGGCACCGAGCGTTGGCTGTTCCTCGGCTTCTTCCTCGCGTTCGCCATCAAGGCGCCGTTCTTCCCCTTCCACACCTGGCTGCCCGATGCCGGTGGCGCCGCCCCGGCGGGCGCCGCGGCGCTGCTCGTCGGTGTGCTGGACAAGGTCGGCACGTTCGGCATCCTGCGCTACTGCCTGCCGCTGTTCCCCGAGGCGTCGAAGTGGTTCGCGCCGTGGGCGCTGGCGCTGGGCGTGATCGGCATCGTCTACGCCGCGCTGCTGGCGGTCGGCCAGAACGACCTCAAGCGGCTGGTGTCGTACACCTCGATCGCGCACTTCGGCTTCATCGGGGTGGGCATCTTCGCCTTCACCACCCAGGCGGGCACCGGGGCGGTGCTCTACATGCTCAACCACGGGCTGGCCACCGGTCTGCTCTTCCTGGTGGTGGGCATGCTGATCTCCCGGCGCGGCTCGTCGCTGATCAGTGACTTCGGTGGCGCCGGCAAGCTGGTCCCGGTGCTCGCCGGGGTGCTCTTCTTCGCCGGTCTCGCCTCGCTCGCGCTGCCCGGGACGGCACCGTTCATCTCCGAGTTCCTGGTGCTGATCGGCACCTTCACGGTGAACAAGCCGGTCGCGATCATCGCCACGCTCGGCATCATCCTGGCCGCCGCGTACGTGCTGTGGATGGTGCAGCGCACCACTCAGGGCACGCTCAACCCGGCGCTGACCGAGGTCGAGGGCATGCGCCGGGACCTCAACCTGCGTGAGAAGTTCGTGGTCGCCCCACTCATCGCGCTGATCGTGCTGCTCGGCTTCTTCCCGAAGCCGGTCACCGACGTGATCAACCCGGCCGTCCAGGCGACCATGGACGACATCGGCAGGACCGACCCCGCTCCATCATCGGTGGGCACCGTCCAGGAGGCGGCAAAGTGACCGAGTTGAAACTGCCGTCGATCGACTACGCGGCGCTCGCTCCGATCCTGATCATGCTGGGCACCGCCCTGCTCGGTGTGTTGGTCGAGGCTCTAGTGCCCCGGCGCTCGCGGCACGTGGTGCAGTTGACGCTGGCGTTGTTGGCGGTGCTCGCGGCGCTGACCATGGTGGTCCTCAACGCCGACGTCCGAATCATCACCGCCGGTCAGGCCCTCGCGGTGGACGGGCCGACGCTCTTCCTCCAGGGCGCGATCCTGGTGCTGGCCGCGATGGCGCTGCTGCTGATCGGTGACCGCTCGGTCGAGCGGGGCGGGGCGTTCGTCGCCCAGGCCGCGGTGACCGCCGAGTCGGCCGACGACCGGCGACAGGCCGAGGGGCGTAACGGCCTCACCGAGGTCTACCCGCTCACCACGTTCGCGATCGGCGGCATGCTGATCTTCGTGGCGGCGAACGACCTGCTGACCATGTTCATCGCGCTGGAGGTCTTCTCCCTGCCGCTCTACCTGCTCTGCGCGCTGGCCCGTCGCCGGCGGCTGCTGAGCCAGGAGGCGGCGATGAAGTACTTCCTGCTCGGCGCGTACGCCTCCGCGTTCTTCCTGTTCGGCGTGGCCCTGATCTACGGCTTCACCGCCGGCATCCCGGGCCGTACGGCCGGCGTCGACTTCGCCACGGTCAACGCGGCGGTGAGCGAGTCGCCGGCCAGCCCGGTGCTGCTCTTCGCAGGTATGGCGCTGCTCTCCATCGGTCTGCTCTTCAAGGCCGCGGCGGCACCGTTCCACGTCTGGACCCCGGACGTCTACCAGGGTGCGCCGACGCCGGTCACCGGCTTCATGGCGGCCTGCACGAAGGTCGCCGCGTTCGGTGCTCTGCTGCGCGTCTTCCACGTCGCGTTCGCCGACGCCAGCTGGGACTTCACTCCGGTGCTCGGCGTGGTGGCGGTGCTGACCATGCTGGTTGGCGCGGTGCTCGCGGTCACCCAGACCGACATCAAGCGGCTGCTCGCGTACTCCTCGATCGCCAACGCCGGCTACCTGCTGGTCGGTGTGCTCGCGCCGAGCCGCGACGGGCTCTCCGGCACGATGTTCTACCTGGTTGCGTACGGCTTCTCGGTGCTGGCCGCGTTCGCGGTGGTGACCCTGGTGCGGGACGCCGACGGGGAGGCCACCCACCTGTCCCGCTGGGCTGGGCTGGGCCGGCGTTCGCCGTTCTTCGCCGCACTGTTCACCTTCATCCTGCTGGCCTTCGCCGGTATCCCGCTCACCAGCGGCTTCACCAGCAAGTTCGCCATCTTCGGGCCGGCGCTGGAGAGTGGCCATGCCTGGCTGGTGATCGCCGGTGTGCTGACCAGCATGGTGCTGGCGTTCCCGTACCTGCGGGTCGTGGTGATGATGTGGCTCTCCGAGCCGGGCGAGTCCACCCCGACCGTCACGGTGCCCGGTGGGCTCACCTCCGCCGCACTGATGATCGGTGTGCTGGCCACCCTGGTGCTGGGCATCGCCCCGGCGCCGCTGCTCGACCTGGCCACCGGAGCTGCCGAATTCGTGCGATGACCGAAGGATCGATCACTGGGGGTCGGCGCGTGTTCACGTGCCGGCCCCCGGTGCGTATCCCCGGCCCGGAGCAGGTCGAACGGGTGTGGCATGGTTGATAGCGTGGTGAATCCGGCTGGCGAGCGTTCAGGTGCCTCCGGCTCCGGCGGTCGTCGGGGTCGGGCGAGCACGAGTCAGTTCGGCGCGCTCGGCCTCAACCTCGCCGATCCCCGCGTCGAGGCGTCCGTGCTGGGTCTGCTGGACACGGTCGAGGTCGAGTTGCGGGCCAGTGTGGCCAGCGCCGATCCGTTCGTCACCGAAGCTGCCAGGCACCTCGTCGAGGCCGGCGGGAAGCGCTTCCGGCCGCTGTTGGTGGCGCTCGGCGCCCAGTTCGGGGACCCCACCAGCGCGCAGGTGGTCCCGGCTGCCGTGGTGATGGAACTCACCCACCTCGCCACCCTCTACCACGACGACGTGATGGACGAGGCTGCCGTCCGCCGGGGCGCGCCGAGTGCGAACTCCCGCTGGACCAACTCGGTCGCCATCCTGGTCGGCGACTACCTCTTCGCCCGTGCGGCGGACATCGCCGCCGATCTGGGCCCCGAGGCGGTCCGGTTGCAGGCGCGCACCTTCGCCCGGCTGGTGCACGGCCAGATCGCGGAGACCGTGGGGCCGCGTGCCGGCGACGACCCGGTGGCCCACTATCTCCACGTGATCGCCGAGAAGACCGGCTCGCTGATCGCCACGTCGGCCCGGTTCGGCGGCATGTTCGGTGGTGCCTCCGTCGAGCACGTCGAGGCTCTCGCCGGGTACGGCGAGACGATCGGCGTCGCCTTCCAGCTCTCCGACGACCTGCTGGACATCGCCTCCGAGTCGGTGCAGTCGGGCAAGACGCCCGGCACGGACCTGCGTGAGGGCGTCCCGACACTGCCGGTGCTCTACGCTCGCGCCTCGGACGACTCCGACGCGTCCTCGGTGCGTCTGCGGGAGATCCTGGCGATCGGCCCGCTGACCGACGACGCGCTGCACGCCGAGGCGCTGGGGCTGCTCCGGGAGAGCCCAGCGCTCAAGCGGGCCCGCGAGACCGTGCGCAGTTACGCCGAGGACGCCCGCGCGCGCCTGGCTCCGCTTCCGCAGGGCCCGTCACGCCGCGCTCTCGAATCGCTCTGCGACTACATCGCCGACCGCACCAGCTGATCCACGCCCAGGCCCGCCCCAGCGGCGGCGCGGGTCAACAGGCGGCTGCCGACGAGCATGAGGGCGGCGGCGAGCAGCATGGCGACCGCCGCGGTGGTCCACATCGCCGGGTAGCCGACGTGGGCGGCGAGTGGGCCGAGGGTCAGCGGGCCGAGACAGCCGCCCGCGTACACCCCGGTCTGTGTGATCGAGGTGGCGGCGGCCGGTGACTGCGGGTGAAGCCGGACCACCGCGAAGTTCATCAGGCCGGGCCAGGCCCAACCCAGGCCGAAGCCGAGCACCACGCCGACCACCAGCGGCACCGAGCCGCTCACCGCGAGCAGGCCCAGCCCGGCCGCACCGACGACCAGCATCGCGGCGATGAGGGCGACGTGACCGGTGTCGCGGCGATCGGCCAACCAGCCGGCGCCCACCCGGGCCGTCATGCAGACCGCGCTGCCCAGGGTCAGGGTGAGGCCGGCGAGGCCCGGCGACAGGCCCCGGGCCGCCGCGGAGTCCACCAGGAAGGTGCCCAGCGCGTTGGCCGCGGCGGCGGCCAACGTCGCCGCCGCGCCGATCACCACCAGCGCCGTCGTCGCCCGGCCAGCGCGCGTGGCGCCGGCCCGCCGCGCCAGACCGGGCAACTGCCGGGGTACGGCGGGCAGCGTCGTCAGCGCAGCCACGGCGGCGGCCACGAACGCCCAGCGCCAGCCGACGGTGAGCGCGATGGTGGGCACCGCCGCCCCGGCCAGCAGGGTGGAGACCGGGATGGCGGCCTGCTTGACGCCGAACGACAGCCCTTGCCGTCGGGCGGGCACGTGCTGGGCCAGCGCCGCGTTGCTGGCCAACTGGCCTAGCGCGTTCGCGGCGGCGCTGAGCGCCAGCAACCCGACCAGCACCGGGTACGACCGGGCGAGAGCGGCCACGGCCAGCATCGACCCGGCGGCCAGCAGGATGCCGCAGCGGGCCACCAGGGCCGGCCCGTACCGCTCGACCAGGCGGCCGGAGGGCACCGAGGCCAGCGCGCTGACCCCGAAGTAGACGGCCACGGCCAGGCCCAGGCCGGCCGGGGAGAAGCCGAGGTCCGTGCCCATCTGCACGGCGAGACCACCAAGAAGGAAAACGGGCAGTACGCAGGCCACGGTGGTGACGACTGCGCCGGCACTCGCCCTGATCGGGCGGGGTCGGGCGATGGTCGGATTGGAGGTGGAGACGGTGTTGGTCATCGTCCGGCAAACCTACGCGAGCCCTCCTCAGACCACTCCTGGTGACCGGCGGGGCACCAGCTGTGGATGGTGATCTGGCATCCTCGACCCGAACAGGCATTTCGCACCGGGCCTGTTTTTCATATGGTGTAAGTCCCCGGCGGCGGAGGTGGTTGTGCGCGACCCCTTGGCAGAACCTTCGGACCTGATCCGCAGCGTGTCCCGAGCGCTGCGGGTGCTGGAGTCGGTCGGTCGCGCCCCGAAAGGCCTGACCGTCAAGCAGATCGCCCGGCGGTGCGAGCTGACCGTGGCCACCACCTACCACCTGGTCCGCACACTCGCCTACGAGGGCTACGTGATCCGTCGCGAGGACGGCACGTACATCGTGGGGTTGGAGGTGGCCGACCGGTACCGGGAGCTGGTGACCGCGTTCCGGGGCCCGCCAGCGGTCGGTGAGACGCTGCGGCGGGCCGCTCTGGACACCGGCTACAGCCACTACCTCGGTCGCTTCGTCGGCGGTCAGGTGGCCCTCACAGCGGTCGCCGAGGGGCACCGCTCGCCCTACCTGGAGGACCTGGTCCCCGGCTTCGACGAGGGGGCGCACGCGACCGCCCTCGGCAAGTCGCTGCTCGCCACCCTCACCAGCGACCAGCGCTACCGCTATCTGCGGGAGTACGGCATGCGCCCGTTCACCACCTCCACGCTGACGACCAACGAGACGTTCGAGGCCGACCTTGCCGCCGGCGACCGCCGCGGGATGCAGTTGGAAATGGGGCAGTTCCGTCAGGGGGTGGCCTGCGCGGCGGTGCTCGTCGCGCCGGACAAGGACATGGAACGCCGGGTCGTGCTGGCCTGCGCGTTGCCGGCCGGCGAGATGATGACCGCCGCTCGGGTGGTGCGGGCCAAGCTGCTCACCGTGGCCCGCAGCGTCGCCGACGGCATCGCCGCCGACAACTGACCGCGCCAACGCTGAGAGGCCCTCTCCGGCGCGCAACCGGCCTGACCTCGGGCTGAACCGATCGGCGTGACCGCACGTATTCACGAGCGGACGCACCGCCGGACGCGCGCCGGAAGCGAGGAGACCGCCATCAGCGACCATGACGCCCAACTGCTGCGCGCGCTGCACGACGAGCACGCGGACGCGCTGTACGCCCACGCCCTGCGGTTGGTCAACGGGGACCGGCAGCGGGCCGAGGACCTGGTGCAGGAGACGCTGCTGCGCGCCTGGCGACACCCGGAGTCACTCGACCCGCGACGCGGTTCGGTGCGGTCCTGGCTCTTCACCACCGCCCGCAACCTGGCCATCGACGCCTGGCGGCGGCGGTCCACCCGGGTCGGCGAGGTGTTCACCGACGATCTGCCCGAGCCGCCGGATGCGGTCGACGAGGCCGAGCGGGCGGTGGAGGCGTGGACCGTCGCCGAGGCGCTGAACAGGCTCAGCCCGACCCATCGGGAAGTGCTGGTCGAGTGCTTCTATCAGGGACGGTCGGTGGCCGAGGCGGCGTCCCGCCTGGGCGTACCGCCAGGGACCGTGAAGTCCCGCACCCACTACGCGCTGCGGTCTCTACGGTTGGTCCTGGCTGAAATGGGGGTGACGGGATGACCCGGTGCGAGTTCGCGCACGACGACGGCGCGTACGTGCTGGGTGCCCTGGCCCCCGCCGAGCGGGCGGCCTACGAGCGGCACCTCGCCGGCTGCGCCTCCTGCCGGGAGGCGGTCGCCGAGATCGCCGTCCTGCCCGGGTTGCTCGGGCGTCTCGACCCGACGGGGTTGGAGCAGATCCTGCCGCCACCGGCCCCACCCCGGGTGCCCGCGCTCCTGGAGGAGGCCCGGCGCCGTCGGCGACGGGAACGCTCCGCGGACCGGCGACGGTACGCGCTGACCACGCTGGCCGCCGCCGGGCTGGCCCTGATGGTCGGTGTGGGCGCAGCCGTGGTGCTGCCTCGACCCGCCGGTCCACCCGGCCCTCCCGGGGCACAGGGCACCACCCCCGCCCCGCAGCTGTCGATGGTCGCCATGCGACCGGTGGCCGCCGCCGGGCCGGTGCACGCCGACATCGGGCTGACCGGCACCGAGTGGGGCACCGAGGTGACCATGCGCTGCGGGTACGACGCGCGGACGAGCTATGGCAAGGCGTACCCGTTCCGGCTGGTGGCGCACGGCCCGAACGGCACCAGCGAACAGATCGGCTCCTGGCTCGCCGCACCCGGCGACGCCCTCCAGTTCACCGGTGTTTCGCGGTTCACCGACGCGGAACTGGTCAGCGTCGAGCTCCAACGAGCCGACGGCACACCGATCCTCACCTACGCCGTCCCCTGACCCCGCCCCCGCCGATCTTGCACTTTCTGCCCAGCCGTAAAGGGCACATCGCCTATCTCGGCGACCGAAGCTGCAAGATCGCGCGGGGCTAGGGGGCGGGGACGGGGACCGCGGGGGTGGGGGTTTGGGTGCGGGTACGGCGGGACTGGCGGGAACTGCGGACGGCGTCAGCGGTGAAGACGATGAGGGCGAGCCACACCAGCGCGAAGCCGGCGAGGCGGGCCGGAGGCATCGGCTCGTGGAAGATCAGCACACCGCAGCCGAGCTGAAGGATCGGCGCCAGATACTGGACCATGCCGAGGCTGCTCAGCGGCAGCCGGTTGGCCGCCCCGGCGAACAGCAGCAGCGGGATCGCCGTCGCCGCACCGGCCAGCACCAGCAGTGCCGTGTGCCCGGCCGAGACGTGCCCGAAGGTCGAGTCGGCTCTGCTCATCAGCCAGCCGAGGTAACCCAGCGCCGGCAGTGCCAGCACCGCCGACTCGACGAAGAGCCCCTCCGCCGGCGGTAGCCCCAACCGCTTCTTGACCAGGCCGTAGCCGGCGAAGCTGAACGCCAGCGTCAACGCCAGCCAGGGCAGCCGGCCGTAGTCCACCGCGAGCACCGCGACCGCCGACGCGCCGATCCCCAGCGCCACCCACTGCGCCGGGCGTAGCCGCTCCCGCAGCACCGTCACCCCGAGCAGCACCACGACCAGCGGGTTGATGAAGTAGCCGAGCGCGGTCTCCACCACCCGGTCGGAGTTGACCCCGTAGATGTAGGTGCCCCAGTTGACCGCGATCAGCGCGGAGGCGGCGACGATCCCGGCCATCGCCCAGGGGCGACGCAGCAGCGCCCGCAGGAAGCCGACGTTGCGCAGCGCGGCCAGCAGCAGGGCCACGAAGACCACCGACCAGACGATCCGGTGGGCCAGGATCTCCATCGGACCAGCCGGTCGCAGCAGCTTGAGGTAGAGCGGAAAGAAACCCCAGAGCAGGTACGCGCCGAGGCCGTAGAGGTATCCCAGGCGGAGTGGCGTCACGCGTCCACCGTAAGGGGCGTACCGCCGCTTTGTTCCTTTCCGGTGACCGGGGTCACCGGCGGGCGCTGGTCGAGCTGCATCCACCGCTGCGGGACGTCCAGCGGCGTGAAACCCGCTCGCGCGTACACCTGGTGTGCGTCCCTGGTGATCAGCAGGATCCGGCGTACGCCCAGCTCGGCCAGGTGGTCGCGGACCGCGCTCACCAGCCACCCGCCCAACCCGCTGCCCCGGGCGGCGCGGTCGACGTACACGTCGCAGAGCCACGCGAAGGTGGCACCGTCGGTGACCACCCGGGCCACCGCCACCTGGCGGTCGTCCTCGGGCCGGTAGACACCGAACGGCAGTGAGCCGGCGAACGCCCGCGCGGTGGTCTCCCGGTCCCGTCCCAGCGCCCAGTACGCGTCGGTGGACAACCAGTGGTGCACCAGGTCCAGATCGAGCCGGGCGGGGTCGATGCTGAGCAGGTGGCCGTCGGTGCGCGTCAGCGAGAACACCCTGCGACGCTAGCGGCCGAGATGGGCGCCCATGCCGGCCAATTCCCGAACTCTGGTCATTGGCCCGCCCGGGCCCCGGCAGTGGTCGGAGCCCGGGGCGGGCCAGGTCGGTGCCGGCCGTTCGCCGGTCAGTCCCGGTCGAGGATGGCGCCGAGGACCCAGGTCACGATGCTCACGAAGAGGGCACCGAGCACGGCTGCCGGCCAGAAACCGTCCACCGTGAACGGCAGCCCGGCCTGGTCGGCGATCCAGCTCGTGAGCAGGAACAGCAGTCCGTTCACCACCAGCGCGATGAGACCCAGGGTCAGTAGGTAGAAGCCACAACCGACGGTCTTGATGATCGGCTGGAGAACCGCGTTGACCACGCCGAAGATCACCGCCACCAGGAGCAGCGTGGTCAGCGTCTCGCCGGTGGAGTTCGACTCCAGAGAGATGCCCGGAATGAGGAGTGTGGCCAGCCAGAAAGCCAGCGCTGTGCTGGCCAGCCGAATCAGCAGACCTTTCAGAAAACCCATGGCGGGGATCGTGCCACGGACCGCGCACCGACGTAACCCGGCAGTTGACCATCCTGGCGGATCAGCCGCGCGTCGGCCGCCCGATCAGTTGCGACTCGATCGGAGTGGGTGAGAGCAGCGCCCAGCGCAGCGCCCGGCGGTTGACCACGGCCACCATGTCGTCCCGGATCCGGGTCAGCCACTCGGCCGAGCCGCCCAGCCCCAGCGCAGCGCCGGCCAACGTGGCTTCGGCGGCGCTCAACGGCTGGAGCACCGCCAGGTCGGCCCGGCTCAACGCGTCCACGTCCGCTGGAGTCAGCTCGTCCCGTACGACCAGAGTTGCCCTCCACGGCGGGCCCGGCTCGGCTTCGGCCGACACCGGTCCGGAGTCGACGACCAGCAGCAACGGACGCAGCGCGGTGCCCACCCCGTCGGCGACCGGTCGACCCGGTGGGATCAACGGGATCGTCCCGCCCGGCGCGCCCACCCCCCGGACGAACGGCTCCCAGGCGCGCGGCCGTGCGGTCTGCACCACCACGAGGGCACCGAGTGCCAAGGCACGCAAGGCCACCAACTGGGCGGCACGCACCCCGCCGACCAGCAGCACCCGGGTGCTCTCCGGCCGGAACAGCCGCACAGTGACGGCCCCGCCGCTCCGGTTCGTGCCGACCATCATTCCCGCGTCGCCCAGGGTCAGTGCCCAGTCGTCCATCGCAGGGCGCAGCTGCGCCCCGGGTGCGGCCAGCGCCAACGGCAGTGTGGCGGCCAAACCGCCCAGGTGCGCGCCGTCGAGCCGCTGCAGCTCACCTCCCAGGCCGGTCACCAGGCGGTCCAACGCCTCGGTGGCCGCGGCCAGCTCGGTCGCCGTCCAGGCGGCCACCCGGACGGTCAGCTCGGTCGGCACTCCGAGGGCGCCGGTGATCGGCGACGGACCCGCAGAGATCGACACTGTCGTCGCGGTCGCCGGCAGCGCGAGCAGCCGGGGCACCAGCCGCTGTCCACCCGTACCGCCCGCAGGCGGCCACTGGATCAGTCGGAAGGTGGCCTGGACCAGGGTGCCGGACCGGAGCGTCGGCCAGGACTCCCGTACCGGATGACCGTCGTGGTGGGCCAGTTCGCCCAGGACGCGCAGCGCCGCGGGTACGCCGAGCGGGCGCGCGGTCAGCGACCCCAGCCGGCGGACGATCCGGCGGACCGTGCCGGCGAGCACGCGGCGCAGATCCTCCTCAGACCAACCGTCCACCCGCAGCACCCGGACCGCCACCACCGCCCGCTCCCGCCCGGCGAGCCGTCCGTCGGTGAGCTGCCGGTACGAGGTGCCGACCGTGCCACCCGCGGCGGGCACCGGCGCCGGTGCTCCCGCGAGCAGCAGTTGGACCCGCAGCGGGGGCACTTCCGGCCCGGCCGGGGGCAGCAACGCGGACGGCGCGGGGATCGTCCGGGACGCGTCGCCGAGCAGGTCGCCGGGGTCGCCGAGCTCCAGTAGCGCCACCAGGCCCGTGGTGTCCTCCAGCACCGCCGCCGGCCCGCCGGTCAGCTCCGTCGACCGGATGACGGTGCCCGGAGCGACCAGGTCGAGCAGTTCGGCCGCTCCGGCCGGCCCGGCCAGCGCCCGACGACGCGTCAGGTGCCCGACGGCGGTGCCCAGCCACTCGAAGAGCCACCGGCCCCGGACCCGGACCCAGGCGGCCGCCACCAGCAGCACGGCCACCAGCACGGCCGCTGCGGTGACCGGTGCGGCCCGGCCGAGCGCGGTGAGGACGAGCGCCGCTGCGACCTGCGCGGTGACCAGTTGGCCGGCCCGCACTCCCTCGCCCGCGCGCCGACCGAACGAGGCCCAGCGGCCGAAGGGCGAGCGGGGAAGAACTGTGCCGTCGGCTGAGCCCAGGCCGCGGTCGGCAGAACCATCCGGCCCGCCTGGACCGCTTGGCCCGCCTGACCAGCTCGGCCCGCTCGGCCCGAGTGCTCGCGGCACGGGGTTCGGTCCGGACCCGACCGGGGTCGCCGGGTGCGGCCCTCCGGAGGTGATCGCCGGCACCGCGCCTCCTCGACCAGTGGGGACCGTGTCGGGCGGCCGGCCGCCCTCGGACGGCCCGTCACGCGCCGCGACGTGGCTGCGGCACATCGTAAGCGACCGATGGCTGTCGTGGTTGTCCACAGGGGAGGTGTGTGGGGTAGCAGAACCGCTACCCGGCCGCTACCGTCAGCCACGAAGTTCATCGCTGACCCGCGTCTCAGTGCTCGATGACCGGGCCAAGCGAACGACGCGTCCCCAGAGCGGGCGCGTCGACGGCCAGGTGCGATCAGAGAGATGAGGTGACGTCCTGGTGTCCCAGACCCAGGCAGAAGCAGCGGTGATGCACCAGACAGCCGCGAAGTTCGAGCAGGTGGACCAGTCGTTGCAGTCCATGCTGACCGGCCTGCTGGCCGAGTTGGAGGTGTTGCAGCAGGCCTGGCGTGGTGCCGGTGGCCGGTCGTTCGAGCAGGTCAAGCAGCAGTGGTCACAGGACCAGGCGGCATTGCACCGGGCGCTGCGCGAGACCGCCGGCGCGGTCCGCACCGCCGGCCGGCAGTACAACGTCTCCGACGACGAGGTGGCCAGCCGGGTGGCCGGCACCAACCGCGGCGGCATCCAGCTGCCGCTCTGATCCCGCTCGGGAGGGGAATCCGATGGACCATGGTGTGCTGGTCGTCAACTTCGCCGCGCTTCAGCAGGCCGGCGCGGACATCCAGAAGGCGTTGAAGACACTCGACTCGCAGCTCGGCCAACTCGAACGTGATGCCGCCCCGCTGGTGGCGAGCTGGACGGGCGAGGCCCGACAGGCCTACGAGCAGCGGCAGGCGCGGTGGCGGTCCGCCTCGCAGGACCTCCAGGCGATGCTGCGTGACATCAAGTTGGCGGTGGACGATTCCGCCACCGACTACCTGGACACCGAAAAGAAGAACACCGGGCTGTTCCAGTGACCGCGGTGGGCCGGGAGCGCTGACCGTGGCCGGGTCGGCGCCCCGACCTCTGCGGGTCGGCGGTCACGGCAATGGGCCGGCGGGGTCAGGCCTGGTCGGCCGGGCGCCAGCGTCGGCGGGCACCGCGGGGCAACACCAGGGCGAACAGCGCCACGGTGGCCGCCGTCGTGCCGACCACCGCACCGATCAGCAGGGCCCGGTCCCGCGCGATCGCCCGGCGGGCCTGGCGGGCGAGCACTGCCGGGTCGGCCCGGTCGTCGGCGAGTGCGGCGGCCGGGCGAGGGTCGGTCGCTCGACCGCCGCTGGTCTCGGTGACCGCCCGGTACGGGTTCAGCACGCCGGCGCCGTACCCGCCGTGGCTCGCGCCAGGAGCGGGATCGGCGGTGGCGATGATCCGTTCCATTACCTGGGTGGCGGTCAACTCGGGCCGATACTCGCGCACCAACGCAGCGGTGGCGGCCACGAACGGTGCCGCGTAGCTGGTGCCCTCGACCCGGTGGTGACCCGCACCGGGTGCGGCGGTCAGCACCTCACTGCCCGGTGCGACCAGGTCGACGTACGAACCGGTCTGCGAGAAGGTCGCCCGCCCACCGTCCGCGCCGATCGCCCCCACGCCGAGCACCCCGTCGTAGCCGGCGGGGAACGGTCGGGGATCCCCGCTGTCGTGCAGGTTGCCGGCGGCGGCCACCAGCACCACGTCCCGGTCGACCGCGTACCGCACGGCCGAGCGGACTTCCGGATCGTCCGCGTACAGCACCACGGACAGGTTCACCACGTCGGCGTCATGGTCGACGGCCCAACGGATGGCCCGGGCGAATTCGTCGGCGGTGACCGTACGCCCCGACTCCCGCCCCTGCACCACCTGCTGCTCACTCACCCGCACCGGCAGAATCCGGGCACCCGGAGCCAGGCCGCGGAAGGCGACTCCGGGGCGGGGTGCCGCCGCGATGATGCTCGCCACGCCGGTGCCGTGCCCGGCGCAGTCCCGACTGCCGTCCCCACCGGGGTCGAGCAGGTCGGTGCCGGCCAGCACGCGCCCGGCCATCTGCGGGTGCATCCGGTCCACCCCGGAGTCGACCACCGCGACGGTCACCCCGGCGCCAGTGGCCAGTGGCGCGAGCCGGGCGGGGTCGTACCGTTGCTGCGGCCAGGGCACGGCCGTGACCGGCCGGACGGGGGCGAGCGCGGTCGCGCAGGCCGGTGCCGCCCGGAGGCTGCCGGCGGCGGCGGCGGTTGGGAGGGCCGGTACGGTCAGCAGGCTGACGGCCAGACCTGCGAGGACCGGGCGCATGATCGACCGGGACATCGACAGCCTCCGTATCGTGTCGGCTCCGGGACGGGATGTTATCGCCTCGCCCTCGCCAGGGCAGACCGCCGATGGCCAGCAATTGTGATCTTGGTACCACCTTGTAGGTTGTACGCGATACCTGTGGCCTGTTCTCGGAAGGGGAGGTGGCCGTGACCGAATGGGAGCCGGCCACGGAGGCCGAGGTGGCGATGCGCGACGCGCTGCGCGCCAACGATCAGGAGCTCTACTTCCGGCTCCTGTCCCGCACCGATCTGTTGTTGCCGGTCTCCGCGCCGGCGCAGCCCGGCCAACCACCTGCCGGCTGGGGCACCTGGACCACCGGTGGTCGGACGCACGTGCTGGCCTTCACCTCCGCCGCCGCACTGCGGGCCTGCCTGGGAGAGCACCCCGGCAGCAACCGCCGCATCCCCTTCGCCGACCTCGCGGTCAGTTGGCCCAACGACGAGTGGTGGCTCGCCGTCAACCCGGGTCTGCCGGTCGAGGGCTACCTGCCGGCCTGGTTCGTGTCGCAACTCTCCCGGGGTGACGTGCGGCTGCCCGGTCGCGCCATGGGTGCCCGCGCCCGCCTGGAACGGGTGGAGAACCTGGCCCGCACCCGGACCGGCACGCCCGGCCGGGACGCCGCGCCGGCCGCTGGATCGCCTCCCGCAACGAGTGCGGCGTCGGCCGGCCCCGACCCGACCCCGCCCGCCCCGATCCCGCCTCGGCGGCCCGCGCGGGGTGCGGTGCCCCGGGTGAGCGCCCCGTCGGCGCCGGGCACGGCGTCCCCGACGCCCGGCCCCGTTGAGCCGTCGCGCCGATCCGGTGCGGAGGACATGCCCGCCGCCGGTCAGCGACACCCGACCGACCCGCCCCGACCCGGCGCCTCGGGCCCCGGCGCCCTGCCCCGCTCGGGCCGGCCGTCCCGGTTCGCACCGTCGGCGCCCTCCGACCGTCCTCGTGTCGGTCCGGCCGATCAATCGGGCCCGGGTGCGGGCTGGCCGGCAGCTAATCGGCCGGGCGACGTCGACGGCCTGGCCGCCGGCAACGGCAACGGCGGTCCCGAGGCCGCTCGGCGCTCCTTCTTCGAACCATCGTCCGGGCGGGATCGGGCATCCGACCCAACGCCGGGCGGAGGTCGTTCCGGCGACCGTGCCGCCCCACCGACCCGGTTCGGGCCAGGCAGCCAGCCCTTCCCACGCCGCCGTCCGGCCGACGAGACCGCTACGCGGGCCTTTCCGATGACGGATCCCGACACCACCCGGCCGCTGCGGCAGCCGGCGGGCGACCTCGGCGCGTCCCGAAAGGTACGAGCACCGGCACCCGACGAGCAAGCCACCCAGCCCCTGCCTCCACGACGGCCCGACCCGCTGGCAGAGGAGCCGACCCGCGCCTTCCGGATGACCGGTGAGCCTCCGGCCAGGGCGGCGGGCCGGCCCAGCCCTCAGGCGGATGAGACTCAGGCGATCCGGCGCGACCGGCCGAGCCGATTCGGGCCGGTGGAGGAGCTGCCCGCGTCCGTCGCGGAACCGGTGTCCGGCCCGCCCGCGCCGCGCCGCGGCTTCACGCCCATCGTCATCGAGGGCACCATCATCGAGTCCCGCGACCTCACCGACCCGGTCGAGACCAGCGGCCCGGTCGACGCGGCCCGGCGGCCCAGCCCCGCCGAGGCCCCTTCGCCATCGTTCGGCTCGGCGACCTCCGGTCCGGGCCTGTTCGGTCCGTCGTCGTTCAGTCCGGGCCGGGCAGGTCCCTCGTCGTTCAGCCCCAGTCAGCCCGGTCCAGGCCCGTCCGCTCCGCGCCCCTCCGCACCGGACGAGACCGGCCGCACCGGCGGTGACCTGGGCGGTGGCAGTTCGGCCGGTGGTGGTTCGGGCGGTGGCGGCTCGTCGGTCGGAGTGACCGGCGTGGATCGGGCCGGCAGCGATTTTGGCGGCGTACCGGTCAACGCGGACCTCGGCGGGCAACCACCGCGACCCGACGCTCACAGCAACCCGGTGCCGGCGCAGCCCGCCGCCGACGTCAGCGGCGAGGACACGATCGCGGACGGCGACGGGCAGCGACCGCCGACCGCCGAGCCGGCGCCGGTCGAGTTCGAGCCGGCCAACACGGTCGAGGAAGACCTGCTCGGCGCCGCCGGTTCCGGCAGCACGGACACGTTCCTGTCCACCCTGCTGCTGGCCCGGGTGCTGCTGCCGGCGGCACCGGAATCGACGCGGGGGAGTCGCCCCGGGGATCCGGGCTTCGTCTGGCGTACGGGGCAGCTCGACGGCGAGACGTACGTGGTGGTCTACACGTCGCCGGAGCGTCTCGCCGACCATGCCGAGGGTGACGTCGACACGGTCCGGGTGAAGTTCGCCCAACTGATCCGGCGCTGGCCGGACGAGGACTGGTCGTTCGCCGTCAACCCGGGCACCCCGGTCGGTGCCAAGTTGCCCGGGGAGCAGATCGTCGCGTTGGCCAACTGGGCCGCCGAGGTGGGGCTCGGTGACGACCTGGAGGTGGACCCGGAGGAGGCGCCGGCCGTGGCGGAGCCCGCCGCCCGCCCCCGGTACGCCCCAGCGGTGGTCGACCCGACCCGACCGACGGTCATGCAGAAGGCGATCGCGCCCAGTCAGCTCGCGTACTACCTGGATCGGGGGTACGACCGGGTCTCCGGCTTCGTGCACCGGGCCGGTGAACTGGCCCACCTGACCACTCCGGCTCAGGTGCACGACGCACTCGGCCTCAGCTACCCCGGTTCGCCGTTCGCCCGGGACGCCGAGGAGATCTACGTGCTGCGCTGGCCGGCGCACCGGCCGAGCCTCTACCGGATCCCGTACGGCGGTCAGAACGAGCCGGCGATGCGGGCCATGGAGGGCTGGGTCATCGAGCGTCCGCCATTCCGGGGCAACGGCTTCGCCCCGGGCGAGAGCAGCGACGTGGTGGCGGAGTTCAAGGTGGACAGCGCGCGCCTCCCGCACGGCACACAGCTCTGGCGGATCGGCGCGGACGGCACCGAGCGGGTGGTCGCGAAGCTCGACACCGACGCGGTGGTCTGGCGACGGGTCGGTGAGGCGTGATGCGCGATGGATACGTGGCCCGTTGGCAGGGCCGGGAATACCAGGCCAGCCCGGACGGCGACGACATCCGCCTCTACCAGCCCGAGCCGGGCGAGGGCTTCGAGGAGATCCGCGCGGGCCGGTATGTCCGAGTGCTGCCGGCGAGCGAAATCGAGGATCTGGCGTACGTGCGGACCACCTGCACCTGGCAGGGGCAGCCGTTCATCGTGCTCGGTGAGCACGACGCCTGGCTGCGGGTCGAATACACCGGTGGCCGCTGGCCGGTGGCTGAGACGATGCGGCTGGAGGTCTTCGACTTCGGCGTCTACCAGGGTTGGGCACCGGCCGCCGAGGTCACCGACCTACGGGAGCAGCGGGTCTGACCGATCAGGTCTTGGCCCAGCGCAGGATTTCGCCGAGCACCAGCTCCGGTGCCTCCAGGTGCGGAAAGTGCCCCACCCCGTCGAGCAGCCGCCACTCGTACGGGGCGACGACGTAGCGGCCGGAGCCCAGGGCGGTCCGCGGCAGGGAGGCGACGTCCAGAGCGCCGTGCAGTTGCAGGGTCGGCGTGGACAGCGGCTTCTGCATCTGGCGGACGAACCGGTAGCCCTGGAGCCGCAGCAGCGAGCGGAACGCCCAGCGGTACCCCTCCAGCGCGCAGAACGCGGCCTGGGGGATGCACATGGCCTCCCGGCACCGCTCGGCGTACGCCTCGAAGTCCGGCCCGGCCACCCAGCGTGGCCCGCCCCAGCGGTGCAGGATCTCCGCGACGGCCGCCGCGCCGTCCCGGGTCAGCACGTGCTCGTAGCGGGGTAGCTGGAACTTCAGCGCCGGGGTGGAGGCGGCGAACTGCCCGCGCGGGTCGGCGAAGATGCCGGCGCGCAGCCGCAGCGGGTGCGGCGCCCCCAGCACCACGAGCCGGCGGACCAGGGACGGGTGGAACGAGGCCACCGTCCAGCCCACCATGCCGCCGACGCCACTGCCGACGATCGTCGTCGACCGCTCACCGAGCGCCCGGATCAGCCCGGCGATGTCGGCGGCGAGGGTGTAGCCGTCGTACCCCCGGGGTGGTTTGTCGCTGGCGCCGTAACCGCGCAGGTCGACGGCGACCGCCCGGAAGCCGGCGTCGGCGACCGCCGGCAGCATCTGGTGCCATGCCCACCAGTGCTCCGGGAAGCCGTGCAGGAAGAGCACCATCGGGCCGGTGCCGGCCTCGACCACGTGGAACCGGGTGCCGTTGGCGCCGACGAAGCGGTGCGTCCACGGCCCCTCGGTGAGGACGCGGGACTCGTCGACGGCTCCGCCGCGCTGGTCGGTCATGCGCCCAGCCTAGGGCCCCTGGCACAGGATGCGGTCCGGGCCGTCCGGCGTGGCCGCTGCTCAGCCCGACACGGTACGACGGCTCACTGCGACACGATGCTCATCGGGAGGCCCGGCCCGCAGTTGATGCGAGCTCGCGCGATGGTGATCCGCAGCGTGACGAAGCTCCCGGCCCGCAGCTCGCCGGCGTCCGGACCGTGCAGCGCGTACTCGGTGCCGTCCTCGGCGACGAGCCCGTAGCAGGGGCCGGTTCCGCCCCGGGTGACGGTGCCACTGACCAGGTCGGTCTGCCGCAGGTCGCTGGGTGGGCTCGGCTTGACGACGGGTGGGCGCATCGTCGGCGGCTCGGTGGCGGACAACGGCGGCCGGGCTCGCGACGCGGTGGCGGCCGGTGCTGGCGGGCTGCTCGGCTCCGGCGATGGCGTCGGGGTCACGCTCGGCGTGGGCGCGATGGTGGACGGGGTGGGTCGGTCCTGGGGTGGCGTACCGCCGTCCCCGGTGCTGGCGCACGCGACCATCGTCAGCAGCGGGATGAGCAGGAGCAGGGCACGGGGGGCTGTGGGCACGCCTCTTCGACGCTGGTCGTGACGCCCTGGTTCCGGCGGACCGCGGTGCTCAGTACTGGGGCGGCCGGCAGCGAGCCTCGGAAACGGCAACGGCGCCCGGGGAATCCCGGGCGCCGCTGCCGTCTACTGCTGAAGAAACTAGGAGATACGGATCTTCATCGCGGTGCCGTCCTGCTCCAGAACCTTGATCTTGACACCGGCTGCGGGGAGCGTGACGCCGTGGTTCGGCAGCTCCGCGTAGAAGTACTTCTTGGTGTCGTCGAACAGCGGCTCGGCAGCCTGGCCACGGATGTACTGCGGCTGGCTGTTGAGGTGCAGGGTGAACGAGTCGGCCTTCTTGAGGCTGAACGGTGCGTCGTACACCTGGACGCGGGCGCGCCACGGAGCGCCGGTCAGGTTGTAGATCGGGCGCGGGTGCGCGTCGATGTACAGGTTGCGACCCTCACCCGGGTGGGCGACCGTGTTGTTGTCGGTCCAGCGGGTGTTCCAGTACGAGATGAGCAGGCCCTCCTGGTACGCGTAGTGGTCCACCCAGTCCGGGCGGGTGTTCGCGTAGCCGAAGAAGTACGGGCCGGTCTTCAGGTACTTGTCGTACGAGACGTACGACCGGTTGCCGGCGATGTAGAAGTTGTCGAACAGGCGGGTGTACGTCGCGCCGACGGCCTCCCAGCCCTTGAGCGCCCACCCGGCGTCCGTCTCGGCGCCGTCACTGAGCACCGTCTGGCCGTCAGCCGTCACGGTGATCGCGTCGCCGAAGAAACCGCCCTCGGAGACGCCACCGTCGGTGACGTAGTGCAGGCGAACCTGAGCGACCTTGCCGGCGATCGAGGTGAGCGGGATGTTGATGTCCGCCCACGCGCCGTTGCTGCTGCCGTCGAGGGCCGGTCGGTTGGCGCCGTCGACGCCGATCGGCTGGCCGTTGACGGTGCCGTCCAGGTCACTCCAGGTCTGCCCACCATCGGTGGACGCCTCGAAGTAGAGGTAGTCGTATCCCTCCTCGATGGCGTACTTGCCCTTGAGGGACATCGAGGCAGCCGACTTGCCGGTGAGGTCGAACGTCCTCGTCATGGTCTGGTTGAGGTCGTCGTCGTTACCGGAGAAGTACTGCTTCGCGCCTTCGAATGGTGCGCCGTAGTTGAACGTGTATTCCTTCTGGGGCAGCACGACCACGGCGGCCTGTGCTTCCTTCGAGTTGTACTCCTGCGGGCCGAGCTTCAGCGTGCGCTTGTCCCCGGCCACGATCACCTCGTAGTCGAGCCAGCCGAGCTGGAGCTTGTTCCACGCGCCGAGGTCGCCGCCACGGTCGCCGATGCCCACGTCGTTCTTGGCACCGAGCCGGCTCTGGGCCATCAGGGTCCAGTGCTCGTTGTTGTTGTCCGCCGGTCCGTAGTCGTCCGGCAGGCCCAGGTCGTGGCCGTACTCGTGGTAGAAGACGCTGCGGCCGCCGTTTTCCGGCTGGATCGTGTAGTCGCGGATCCAGACGCCGGTGTTGCCGATCTGGGTGCCGCCGATCGGGAAGTTCGGCGGGCCGACGGGCGAGCTGTTGAAGGCCGACCAACGGTGGCTCCAGATGGCGTCCTCACCCTGCTGCGGGTCACCGTCGGCCTGGTCGCCGCCGGAGTGGACGATCTGGAAGTGGTCGATGTAGCCGTCCGACTCGTTGAAGTCGCCGTCACCGTCGAAGTCGAACCGGTCCCACTGGTCGAAGGACTTCATCTCCGTGGCGATCTGCGCGTCCGTCCGGCCCTTGGCCTTCTGGTCGACGACCCACTGGTTCGCGGCGTCGCGGATCAGAGCCCAGGTGTTCGAGCAGACGTTGTCGCCGCAGACGGCGGGGTCGCCGGTCGGGTCGTCGTCGGCCTTCGGGTCGTCGGAGCGACCGTAGCGGGCCTCGTTGTACCGGACCTTCACCCAGTCGGTCACCTCACCCTCGACGGTGTAGCGACCCGAGGACTGTGCCTCGTAGTACTGCTTGAGCGACTCGTCGCCCGGGTTGGTGCCGAAGTAGACCTGGCGGAAGTGCTCCGGGCTGAAGTCCGGCTGCCAGATGGTGGAGTTGTCCACGGCCCGGTTGGGCTCCGGGATCTTGTTGTGCAGCGGCCCCTCGAACGTCGCCGGACCGGCGATGCCCGGGTTCATGTCCTTGTCCGGGTAGGACGGGTGCCGCTCGTCACCGAACTCGGCCAGGATCACGAAGATCTTGTCGGTCCGCTCACGCTTGAGCTCGACGTACTGGTCCTTGGTCTTCTTCGCGCCAGCGGCGGAGCGGGCGTTGACGCCCGTCCCGCTCGTCTCGCCGACCTTGACAACCGTGCTTCCGTTGCGCTCGATCGGCTTGCTGCGACCGCTCAGCACGTCGCTGAGACCCTGCTGAAGCATCGCGCGGCGCTTGTCCTCGAGCTTGTCGGGGAGTTCGTCCTTCAGCGCCTGCGGTTCGGCAGCAGTCGGTGCTGCTGCCGGCAGTTTGGGCGCAGGCGCCGCCGAGGCGGACGGGCCGAAAGCCAGGCCTGTCGCCGTCAGTGAGAGCCCGAGCAGACCCACTGCGACTTTGCGCACGTGGTACCTCCGGTGTGAGGGAACCGGCCCAACGGGGGTACGGGCCGGTGGGAGATCGATCCCACTAGTGGGACCAATGGTGAACATAGACACTGCTGGGACGGGTGGGAAGACGCACGCGTCGATTTGTTGCAAGATTTTGTTGGGAATGCTTTTCACCGTCACACACCCGCGCTTCATCAGCCACGTTGACCAGCGAGGACCCGACGCGGGCGTATACAACGACACTTTTCGATCGACGTGATCGCACATACGACAGTGGGGCCGGTGGCGTCTCCGCCACCGGCCCCACCGACACCGCTGTTGTCAGATACCGCTCAGCAGAACTGTCACTTCTTCGCCGGGGTGACGAAGATCGTGGCGGACGAGTTGTCCCGCGCGGCCTTCTTGATGGTGAGCGAGACGCCGTAGTTCACGCCCTGGTCGCCGGGGTTGCCGGTGCCCAGCACGATCGCGCCGCCGCCCAGGGTCACGCCGTAGAACTCCGGAGCCGGGCTGCCGTCCGGGTGGGTGACCCGGGTGGTGTACGGCGCGTTGTTGCGCGACGGCAGGACCACCGACGCGTCGTTGTCCCGGGCGTACGCAGCACCGTCGCGCATCTCGATGCCCGGGTACCAGCCCTTGGCGTCAGTGAACGCCTTCACCGGCGGCTGCCCCTTGAACCTGGTGCAGTACGCGCTGTACGGCTCGTCCGCCGCCTCCAGGCACTCGGTGAAGGGGTACGTGCGCTGCAACGTGAAGGCCGCGTTCGACGACTGCGGACGGCTGGGCAGGTTGTCCGTCACCGACGGGTCCTTCTCGGCCGCCGTGCCCGTGCGGCGGTACGGGTCGAAGTGCGAGTCGACGATGAGCAACCCGCCCTTCGCACCGTAGCTGGGCAGCGCGGTCATCTGCCCGGTGACGTGGTTGACGTCCCCGAGAGCGCTGTCCCGGTACCAGACCAGCATGCCCGGTGCGTTGTAGGAGATCCGGTCGACCTTCCACGCGTCGTGCGAGTAGATGGTGTCGTAGGCGTACTTCAGGCCCTCGTCGAAGCCGTCGAAGTTGCGCCACTCCGCCAGGTAGAACTGGGCGTGGACCTCGGTGCCGCTGGAGACCTTCCAGCCCCCGCCGGTGGTGTCCACGAAGGTGCCGCCGGTAGCCGTCCAGCCGTTGGCGCCGCCCTCGACGTCGTCACTCCACGTGGTGGCGCCGCCGCCGGTGACCGAGAAGTCGTCGGCGAACCAGTTGCGCTCCTCGAACGCCTCGTCGGTGGCCTGGCGCAACCGCAGCTGCACGGTCGTGCCGGCGTACGCCGACAGGTCGACGTAGTCGTGCCGCCAGCCGTTGGTGCTGCCGGTCAGGCCGTACTTCTTGCCGCCGAAGTCGTTCATCCGGCCGTTCGGGTCCGGGTAACCGTCCGGCGTGGTGACCACGGTGCCGGCCTCGTTGTACACCTTCTGCTCGGTCCAGGACGTGCCGCCGTCGGTCGAGAGCTCGACGAAGCCGTAGTCCCAGTCCTGCTCGATGATGTAGTTGTTCCACATCCAGAACTTCGAGTCCGCGGCCGCCGGCACGTCGACCGAGCGGCTCAGCTTGACGTCTGCCCACTCCTGGTCGTTGTTGCTGTGCCACATCTTCGTGCCGCTGTGCGGCGTGGCCAGCGTGGTCACCTTGTCCGGCAGGTCGACCTTGATGCCGTCCTCGGAGTCGATCGGGGTCCGCGACGTCTGGCCGAGCTTCACCTCGCGGGGGTTCGACCCGGGGCGAATGGTCAGCGGGTCGGCCCAGCCGAGCACCCACTTGTCCCAGATGCCCATGTGCGTCGGCAGCGCCTGGAAGATCTCACCCGAGTGCGAGCCCGAGGCCATCAGGTCCCAGAAGTCCACGTCGGAGTCGGCGTTGCCGGACGTGTCGTAGAGGTCCGGCAGGCCCAGGTCGTGGCCGAACTCGTGGGCGAAGACGCCGACACCGGCGTCCTCCGGCTGCACGATGTAGTTCGAGGCCTTGATGTTGGTGCCCGGGATGGTGTAGCCACCGGTGACCGTGGAGGAGTGCGCCCAGACGGCGTACACACCCTCGGCGCCACCGCCGCGCGACTTGCCCTGACCGGCGTGCACCAGCACGAGGTGGTCGATCACACCGTCCGGCTCGAAGACGTTGCCGTCACCGTCCCGGTCGGCCTGGTCCTCGATGTCGTAGTCGGCCCAGGGGAAGGTTGGGTCCTTCGCGACGAGCGCGTCGATGGCGTCGGTCGCCAGTCGGCCCGCGCCGGCCGGGTTGTCCGGGTGGCCGTTCATCGACTGCTCACGGCCGGGGACCCAGGCGCCGGTCTCGTCCTGGAAGCAGCGGTTGGCGGCGTACCAGCCCTCCGAGTGCGGCACGGTGATCCACGGGCTGGCCTGCCCGTCCACCGTGTACGCGTTCTTGGACATCTCCAGGTACATGTTGTGCATGGTGCGACCGGTGAGATCGACACCCTTCTTGCCGTCGGGGCCCCGCAGGTCGGTGCGGACCCGCTCGGTGATGCCCTTCTTGCTGTAGAGCATCTTGTTGTAGTGCGTCGGCGAGAAGTTCGGCACCCACATCGAGTTGTTGTCCTCGTGGGGCAGGGTCGCCGGGTTCGGGATGTTGTTGTGCTTCGGGCCGTTCTGGACGGTGCCGGGCACGCAGGTCCGGTCCTCGAAGACCGTCTTGGGGACCATCACGCCGGTGAAGTCGTCGTTGGCCTTGTCGTTGAACTCGACCAGCAGCGTCAACAGCTTCGCCGTCTGCGTGGTCGGCGCCTTCTTGAACTTACGGGGGTTCTGGCCCGTCTTGATCGACTTGGCCTCGTCCTTGGCCAGCTGCCGCGCGGTCACCGGGTTGCCCCGGGCGTGCTTCTGGTCGAACGCGCGCGCGGACTCCGCGGCAGGGGTGTAGACGCCACCCTTGCCCTTGACCTCACGGCCGGTGGTGTCCGGCTGCACCTCGGGCTCGGCGTAGTTGATGTAGTGCTCGTCCGCCCCGATCACCGCCCGGGGGGTGCTGGACGACGACTGGGCGGCCGCGCTGCCACTCACGGTCAGTGACGTGGCGGCGAGGGCGATGACGGGCAGCGCGACGAGTAGTCGTCGGCGCGACCTCGTTGGGGAGTTTTTGTTCATGCCACTCCGTTTCTCGGGCAGAGGACGTCGGCCGGATCAGGGGTGCGCTGAAGCGCATCGAGACCGCCCGACCAGCGTGAAACTAAATGACAAACATCCCGTACGGCGGGATCGTGATCGATGCGTTATGCGTTCGGCCGTTGTGATTCACCGATGTCCCCCGGTCCGGATGGGCGCTGTCGGCGTACCTCCACACAAGACAACGGTGGGTGACGGCCCGTCCGGACCGCCACCCACCGCTGGTGTACGCCTACCGTCAGTCCTCGTCGGACTTCGTGCCGCTCATCCCGGAGGAGATCAGATCCATCACCGACGAGTCCTGCAACGTGGTCACGTCGCCCAACGACCGGTTCTCCGCCACGTCCCGCAGCAGCCGGCGCATGATCTTGCCGGAGCGGGTCTTCGGCAGCTCCGACACCAGCATGATCTGCCGCGGCTTGGCGATCGGGCCGAGCGTCTTCGACACGTGGTTGCGCAGGTCGGCGATGAGCTGCTCACCGGCCTCGCCGACGATGTCCGTGCTGCCACGCGGAATGGCGAACGCGACGATCGCCTGACCGGTGGTGGGGTCGGTAGCGCCGACGACCGCCGCCTCGGCCACCGACGGGTGCGACACCAGCGCCGACTCCACCTCGGTCGTCGAGATGTTGTGCCCGGACACCAGCATCACGTCGTCCACCCGGCCGAGCAGCCAGATGTGCCCGTCGTCGTCCTTCTTCGCCCCGTCCCCGGCGAAGTACATGCCCTCGAACCGCGACCAGTACGTCTCCAGGAACCGGTTGTCGTCACCCCAGATGGTGCGCAGCATCGACGGCCACGGTTCGCGCAGCACCAGGTAACCGCCACCGCCATTGGGCACCGACTGACCCTGGTCGTCCACCACGTCGGCCACGATGCCCGGCAGCGGCGCCATCGCCGAACCCGGCTTGGCTGCGGTCACCCCCGGCAACGGGGAGATCATGATGGCACCCGTCTCCGTCTGCCACCAGGTGTCCACGACGGGCAGCTCGCCCCGGCCGATGTGCTCCCTGTACCAGATCCACGCCTCGGGGTTGATCGGCTCACCGACGCTGCCCAGCAGGCGCAGCGAGGACAGATCGAAGCCGGCCGGGATGTCGTCGCCCCACTTCATCATCGTCCGGATCAGGGTGGGGGCGGTGTAGAGGATGCTCACCCCGTACCGGTCGATGATCTCCCAGAACCGGCCCTTGTGCGGAGTGTCCGGGGTGCCCTCGTACATCACCTGCGTGGCGCCGTTGGAGAGCGGGCCGTACACGATGTAGGAGTGCCCGGTGACCCAGCCGATGTCGGCGGTGCACCAGTAGACGTCCGTCTCCGGCTTCAGGTCGAAGACCGCGTGCGTCGTGTACGACGTCTGGGTGAGGTAGCCGCCCGTGGTGTGCAGGATGCCCTTCGGTCGGGCCGTGGTGCCGCTCGTGTAGAGGATGAACAGCGGGTGCTCGGCGTCGAACGGCTGCGCGGTGTGCTCCGCCGACGCCGTCTCCACCGTCTCGTGCCACCAGTGGTCCTTCTCCGACCAGGCCACCTCTTCGCCGGTGCGGCGGACCACCAGCACGTGCTCCACCGACGGGCAGCTCGCCACCGCCTCGTCCACGGTGGGCTTCAGCGCCGACGGCTTGCCGCGCCGGTAACCACCATCCGCGGTGATCACCACCTTGGCGCTTGCGTCCTGGATCCGGTTGCTCAGCGAGTCGGCGGAGAAGCCGCCGAAGACCACACTGTGCGTGGCGCCGACCCGGGCGCACGCCAACATGGCGACCGCCGCCTCCGGAATCATCGGCATGTAGATGGCCACCCGGTCACCGGCGGTCACCCCCAGATCGGTGAGCGCGTTCGCCGCCCGGCAGGTCAGCTCGTGCAGGTCGGCGTACGTGATGGTGCGGGTGTCGCCCGGCTCGCCCTCCCAGTGGATGGCGACCTTGTCACCTCGGCCCGCCTCGACGTGCCGGTCCAGGCAGTTGTACGCCACGTTGAGCTGCCCGCCCACGAACCACTTCGCGAACGGCGGGTTCGACCAGTCGAGCACCTGGTCCCACTTCTTCGACCAGGCCAGACGCTCGGCCTGCTTCGCCCAGAAGGCGAGCCGGTCGGCCTCGGCCTCGGCGTACGCGTCGATGGTGACGTTTGCGTGCGCGGCGAGTTCGGCCGGCGGGGGGAACTGGCGCGTCTCGTTCAGCAGATTGGCCAATGCCTCGCTCATGCCGTGACTCCTTGTCCTCGGGGTGACCTGCGCCTCGTGGGCACGAGGGTAGTCGTGGGGCTCTCGACCGGCGACGGCTGCCCACTCCGTCGCGCCAAGCGGCCCCCGCCGCGCGCCCGACGGCCGTCGCGGCCCGTATCCGCCCGCACGCCCGACCCTGATCGTCCCTCCCGCCCCGACCCTGATCGTTTCTCCCGCCCCGACCCTGATCGTTTCTCCCGCCCCGGCGCGGCGTGCCTCCCGCCCCGGCGCGGCGTGCCTCCCGCCCCGGCGCGGCTCGATCAACACGAGGTCGGCGACATCGCGGTATCGGGCGAGGCGGATACCGCGACATCGGCGATCTCGTGTTGACCTTGCCCCGATTGGGCGCGGCGGGCGTGCGTGGCGTGCTCGTCCGGGTGCCGCGGGGCGTGCGTGGCGTGCTCGTCCGGGCGGCGCGGGTCGTGCGGTGCGTGGGGAGTCCGGCCTGGTCGTCGTGGACGCCACGGCCGGTCGTGCAGGGCAGGGGCGGGTGGCTTCGGTCGCGTTGCGAGCGGGTGCGGCCCGGACGGCCGGGCCGGGTCGCTAGCGTGGCGGGGTGACCACCGACCCGCTCGCGCCCCTGCTCGCGCTCGCCGACATCGCCACCGCCGTCGAGCGGGCCCGCGAGCGGTTCGACCAGGCGCTCGGGCACCGTGCGCTGCGCCGCAACGGTGGCCAGGTCGTGGCAGAGGTCAGTCTCCGCTCCGCGGTAGCCAGCGCCGCCCTCGAGGGGGCGGCGCACGAACGCGAGGCGGTCCGCGCTGGCACCGTCACCGACCCCGTGCTCCAGGGGGCACTACGGGTCGCCGGGGCGCTGCCCGGCCTGAGCGAGCTCTGGCCGAAGGCCCCCCGGCAGGCTCTCGCGAAGCTGCACGTACTCGCTGCCCGGGACATGGTGCCGGAAGCCGAGCTGGGCCGCCCGGTGGCAGACCCGGTCGTCGCCACCCGGCTGGACGGGTTGGCCGGGCTGGTCGCCGGCGGCACGAAGGTCTCGCCGCTGGTGCTCGCCGCCGTCGTACACGGGGAGTTGCTGAACCTGCGCCCGTTCGCCGGGCCGTCCGGCGTGGTGGCCCGAGGCGCCGCCCGGCTGGTGCTGCTCGCCAGCGGCCTCGACCCGCGTGGCCTGCTCGCCGTCGACGTCGGGCACCGCGAGCGCGAGCCCGAGTACGTCGGCTCGGCCGGTGCCTTCGCCACCGGCACCCCGGACGGGCTGCGCTCCTGGCTGCGGCACTACATGGCGGCCGTGGAGGTGGGCACCGACCAGCTCACCGCCATCGGTGACGAGATCCTCGCCGCCGCCTGAGCGCGGCCGGTCGCGCCGAACACCCCGACCCTGCCCGCCATCGGGGCGTCGATCATGGTGTTGTGGTGCCTCACAAAAGGCGCGAGATGGGCGAAGGCGCCCACCACGAGTCCATGATCGACCTGGGAGTGGTGGGACGTGTATGCGTGGGGTTTAGGCGGTGGCGGCGGCGCGCGTGCGACGGTAACGGCCGTACCAGGCGATGCCGATGGCCACGCCCACGCCGACCCCCAGGGCCGCCGCGGCGACCGGGACGGCGGGCCGCTCCCGCAGCCGGCGGCCCAGCGGGATCGGATGCCGGAACTCCAACACCGGCCACGCGTTCTCCGAGGCCAGCTTGCGCAGCTGCCGGTCCGGGTTGACCACGCTCGGGTGCCCGACGCACTCCAGGAGCGGACGATCGCTGTACGAGTCGGAATAGGCGTACGAGTCGGCCAGGTCGTAACCCCGGGCGGCAGCCAGCTCGGTGACCGCCTCGACCTTGCTCGGGCCGGCCGCGTAGAACTCGACCTCGCCGCTGTACCGGCCGTCCTGCACCGTCATCCGGGTGGCGATCACGTCGGTCACGCCCAGCAGCTCGCCAATCGGCCGGACCATCTCCTCGCCGGATGCCGAGACCAGCACCACGTCCCGCCCAGCCGCCTGGTGCTCCTCGATCAGGGCGGCAGCTTCGGCGTACACGTAGGGGTTGATCAGCTCGTGCAGTGTCTCCGCGACGATCTGGCGGACCTGCTCCACCTGCCAGCCCTTGCAGAGCGCAGCCAGGTAGTCCCGTGTTCGGGCCATGGTCTGCTCGTCGGTGCCGCCCAGCCGGAACATCAGCTGCGCGTACGCCGACTTGACCACGTCACGCCGGGTGATCAGCCCGTCCCGGTAGAACGGCCGACCGAACGCCAGGGCGCTCGACTTGGCGATGACGGTCTTGTCCAGATCGAAGAAAGCGGCACTTCGGCCCACGGCGCGAAAGTCTAGCCGGATGGTCTATCGTCGGCGGGTGCCCGGGGTCAGACCACCCCTCAGACCTGCGGGCTGGCGCCACCATCTCCGCTCCGCGTGATCACGCTCACACTCCGCGAGGATATTTTCGCGGTGAGTAGAGCCGGCACCACTCGACGTGACGGGCCGGCTCAGGCAGACTTGCCCGTACGACGAGTTTTCACATCTTCGAAAACAGACAAGACCCTCAGCGGTTGCACCCCCCGTGACCGCTGAGTGGTTCGGCTCGACCCCCCCGGAGCCGAACCTTCGACGACCCCCGTCTCCCCCCGACGGGGGTCGTCCCTTTCCCTGGGAGCGCGCCCCGTCCCGCTGGTGAGAGCCCACGGTCGACTGGTCGTGCCTGACACCCGCCCGGTCGCGCGGTAATCGTCGGGCCCGTCGCGACACAAGCCAGGGTGAGAGTCGCCGAGGCAATGGGGGTTCGGGTGGGTCCACCTGAGAAACGTGGCGAAGGTTGGTTCACCAGCCTCTACGCCGCCGAGTACGCGCACATTGTGAAGTACGGCCTGCGTCGACTCGCCGACGAGGACGCGTCGGCAGAGCTCGCCCAGGAGGTCTTCGTCGTCGCCTGGCGTCGTCGCGGCGAGGTGCCGGACCGCAGTCTGCCCTGGCTGTACGGGGTGGCCCGTCGCCTGATGGCGAACCAGTGGAGGTCCCGGCGCTCCGCTCCGGCCATGCAGTCGATCACCGACGCCGACCTGGATCGGGTGGCGCTGGCGGCCGGGACGCTGGCGGTCGCGGCCGGTGCCGTAGCGGTCCTCCAGCCGTTCGAGGGAGCCACCCCGGACACCTCGGACGTGCCCGGTGCCGCACCGGGATCGGTGCTCGTACCGGTCGCGTACCAGTTCGACTCGGACGCGCCAGCGGCCGGCCCGCAGCTGCGGGCCCTGGCCGGCACGCTCGTCGACGCGGAGTACGACAACCGCGGCGGGCGCTACATGTACCACCACACGAAGCTGTGGGGCGACCCGGTGATGACCTCCGCCGACGGTCGTCACCATGTCGCCTTCGCCGACGAGACGAAGGTCTGGCAGGCCGCCGACGGAACCGGTAACCAGGTCACGACGCAACTGGAACCGCAGTACCCCGACCAGGAATCCCAGGACTACTGGAAGCGGAATCTCGGGAAGCTCCCCACGATCGCCGGCACCTCCGCACCCGCCACCGTCCCGCTGCCACCCATGGCCCTCACGCCTCCGTCGGCTGACCGGTCGCAGCTACGCGAAGTGCTGAAGGCCGCCTTCGGCGCGGGCGCGGTGAGCAAGGAGGTCAGCACGGTGTACGGGCGGTACGTCGTGCCGCGTCAGACCCGCGCGGAGATCCTGCGGGTCCTCGCCGACGTCCCCAGCTTCCGGTGGCGGGGGCAGGTGACTGACCGTGCCGGCCGCAAGGGCGTCGCGGTCACCTTCGACGACCGCCCGCACGACGCGCAGTCTCTGCTGATCTTCGACCCGAAGACGGGTGGACTGCTCGCCCACGAGCGGCTGACGCTCGCGCCCGTCCGGATCAGCTCGTACAAGATGATTCTCGCTACCGCCTGGACCGACCGACTCGGCTGAGCGACGACAGCGGGGCCGCTCCCTCGGGAGCGGCCCCGCTGCGCGTTTCCTCTCGATGCGGAGCTGCGGCCGTACAGGCCGCGCGCGTAGCAGATCAACAGTTTCGGCGGGCGTTGTCCACAGGCCGCCGCGTTGTCCACAGGCGACCCGTCGAGGTCGTTGTGCGGGGCGGTTTGGGAGCAGGGTCGGCGGCACACCTGAGCCCGACCGCTGGAGGCCGCGATGGCACCCCGTACCTCCGTTCCGCCGATCCGCCGGCTTCCGCTGGTCGTCACCGGCGACGACGATCTGCTCGACGATGTGCTCCGTCTCGCCGCCGCTGGCGGGACCGAGGTGGAGCTCGCCAGAGACCCAGCGGCCGCCCGGACCCGTTGGCTCGCCGCGCCGTTGGTGCTGCTCGGTGCCGATCAGGCGCAGTCATGTCTGCGTGCCCGTTTGCCGCAGCGGCCCAGGCTGGTGCTGGTTGGCCGGGCCGGCCAGCTCGACCCCGGCTGGCAGATCGCCGAGCTGATCGGGGCCGAGCACGTCGCGATGCTGCCCGCCGCAGAGCCCTGGCTGGTGGATCGGTTCGCCGAGCAGGGCCCGGACCGTCCGGACGGCGTCGGCGCAAGGGTCGTCGCGGTGCTCGGTGGGCGGGGCGGTGCAGGGGCGAGTGTGCTCGCCGGTGGTCTCGCCGTCACCGCCGCCCGCGCCAGGCTGCGCACACTGCTGGTCGACGCCGACCCGCTCGGTGGTGGCCTCGACCTCGTGCTGGGCTGGGAGCAGTTGGAAGGTTTGCGCTGGCCGTCGCTCACCGGTGCGGACGGGCGTGTGGACGCCCCGGCGCTGGTGCAGGCCCTGCCCAGCCGAGGTGATCTGGTGGTGCTCTCCTGGGACCGCGGCGAGGTGCTGGCGCTGCCGGCGGCGGCGATGGCGGCGACCATCGACGCCGCCCGGCGGGGGCGGGACTTCGTGGTGGTCGACCTGCCCCGACAGTTGGATGACGCGGCCGTGGTGGCGTTGCAGGCGACCGACCAGGCGTACATCGTCGTCCCGGCCGAGTTGCGGGCCACCGCTGCTGCCGCGCGGGTGGTGGCCGCCGCCGCTCCGCACTGCGCCTCGCTCTCGGTGGTGGTGCGCGGGCCCGCCCCGGGGCGGCTGCGCGCGACCGAGGTGGCACGGGCTGTCGGGCTTCCCCTGGCCGGCACGCTGCGCCCCGAGCCGGGGCTCTGCCGCGGGCTGGAACGAGGCGAGGCGCCGGCCGCTGCGGGCAAGGGTCCACTGGCCGCTCTCTGCCAACGAATCGTCACCGACCTCACCGGTGTGCCAGCGACGGGTGCGGCATGACCGGCCGGCCGGAGGACGACACCCTCGCCGCCCGGGTGCGGCAGCGGATCGCCGCCGCCACCACGCCGGTCACACCGGCGGCGATCGTTGCCGCGGTACGGGCCGAACCCACCGCCGCGGTGCTCGGTGACACCGCTGTGCTGCGGATCGCCGACCGGGTGCACGACGACCTCGTCGGGGCCGGGCCGCTGGCGCCGCTGCTCGCCGACCCGGATGTCACTGACGTCCTCGTCAACGGGACCCGTGTGTGGGTGGATCGTGGGTCGGGGCTGCACCAGGTCGCTGTCCCGGTGGGCTCGGTGGAGGACGTCCGCCGGTTGGCGCAGCGACTCATTGCCAGCGCTGGGCGGCGGCTTGACGACGGCTCCCCGTACGCGGACGCCCGGCTCCCCGACGGCACCCGGCTGCACGCCGTGCTGCCGCCGGTGGCGACCGAGGGCCCTTATCTGTCCCTGCGGACCTTCCGACACCGGCCGTTCACCCTTGATGAGTTGGTGCGTCAGGGGACGGTGCCGCGACCGGTGGCACCACTGCTCGCCGCCGTCGTCGCGGCCCGGCTGGCGTACCTGGTGACTGGGGGCACTGGGTCGGGCAAGACGACCCTGCTCAACACGCTGCTGGGGATGGTGCCGGCCACCGAGCGGATCGTGCTGGTGGAGGACGCCGCCGAGCTGCATCCGGGGCACCCGCACGTGGTGGGGCTCCAGGCGCGTACCGCCAATGTGGAGGGGACAGGCGTGGTCAACCTCGCCGACCTGGTCCGGCAGGCGTTGCGGATGCGCCCGGACCGGCTGGTGGTCGGGGAGTGCCGGGGCGGTGAGGTGGTCGACCTGCTGGCCGCGCTCAATACCGGCCACGACGGGGGCGCTGGCACGCTGCACGCCAATTCGCCGTCCGACGTGCCGGCCCGGCTGGAGGCGCTGGGCATGTTGGGTGGGCTACCCCGAGCCGCGCTGCACGCCCAGGTGGCGGCCGCGTTGCAGGTGCTGTTCCAGGTGCGACGTGGCGACCGGGGACGCGTGCTGGAGTCGGTCTGTCTGCTGCTACCCGAGGGGCCCGAACGGTTGGTGACCGTGGTGCCCGCCTGGGTACGCGGCAGCGGGCTCGGGCTGGCCGCCCGGGCACTCGGGGCGCTGTTGCGGGAGCGTGGCGTGGCGGTGCCACCGATTCTCAGCGAGCCGTGGCCCGGATCGGCGGGCCCAGCATGACCGGCGGGACGGTGCTGGTGGCGGCGCTGCTCCTGGTCGCCGCCGCCCTGGTGGCGTGGCCCGTGCACAGTATCCGGGCCCGCCGACGTCGCGTGTTGACCACGGGACGTGGGAGCGGCGGTGCTGATCCGGACGAGGCTCTGATGGAGTGGATCCGGGAACTCGGTCGCACGCCCGACGGGCCGGTCGACGGGGCCGGCGGCTCGCCAGCCTCGGCGCATCCGGCCGGCTTCCCGTACCAGCCGCAACCCACTGCGGGATCCAGCGGAAGACGGACGGCACTCGGCTGGCCCGCCCGGGACATCAGCGGGAGCCCGAGCTGGCCTGGGGCGACGGGAGGGCCCGCGGGGCCAACGGGTCCGGTAGGCCCAACCCGTCCGCCGACCCGTCGGGATCCTCGGCGTCCGGCCGGCACAGCCCGACCGGAGGCCATGACCCCGGACCCCGGACACGGTGGCGGTACGTCCGCGGTCGCGATCGACGGCGGAAGCGTGGAGGCCGACCGTTGGAGCGACGCGTCAGGCGCAGTGACGGCCGTTGGGCATGGAGACGTGGAAGCGGACCGTCGGGGCGACACGGTCGGCTCGCCAACCGCCGAGGGGCGCGGGGAGGTCGATCACCACGATCACGGGCTTGTCGACCTCGCCGACATGACGGCTGATGGGCCGAGTGTCGTTGCGTCGGTGCGTGCCTCGCGGTCGCCGACGCGCGTGCTGCCGCTGGTCGGCCTGCTGGGAGGCGGTGTCGGTGCAGTGGTCGGCGGCCCGGTGGCTGCGGTCGTGGTGGCCGGCTACTGCACGTTGGCCGTGCGCGCCGTGCTGCGCTGGCGGGCGAACCGGAGCGCCGAACGAACCCGACGACGTGGGTTGGACCAGCTCTGCGGTCTCGCGGCGGACCTTCGGGCGGGCCTGTCTGTCCCGCATGCGCTAGAGGTCGCCACCGCCGGTGAGCGGGAGGGGCCGGACCGTCTCCGCCACCTGACCTCCGCGGCGGTGCGACTGGCCGACCGGACCGGCGCACCACTGGCGGAACTCGTCGAGCGGATCGAGGCGGACGCTCGGGCGACCGACCGGGGTCTGGCCGCCGCAGCGGCACAGGCTGCCGGCGCCCGGGCCACAGCCTGGTTGCTGGCGGCGTTGCCGATCGGCGGGATCGGGCTCGGGTACGGGATAGGCGTCGACCCCGTGGCGGTGCTCCTGCACAGCACGGTCGGCGGCGTCTGTGCGGTTCTCGCGGTCGCCCTGCAGGTCGTGGGCCTCCTCTGGGCTGAACGGCTGGGCGCGACACCAGGGCGGGCCGGCTGATGTCCCGCACGGTTCTCGTGGCCGTCGGTCTGGTGGTCGTGGCCCTGCTCGTCGCGCCCCTGCGGCCACGCCGGCGCAGGCCAGCGAACCGGCGCGGGCCAGCAAGTCAACGCGGCCCGGCCAGTCAACGCGGCCCGGCCGGTGGGCGGCGGCCGGACGCGATCCGGCTCGCCGCGGCGCTGGGTGGGCTCGCCGTGGCCGTGGTCGTCGAGGGCTGGCTCGGGCTGCTCGGCGCGGTCCCGACCGCGTTCCTACTGGATTTCCTGCTGCGGCGGATCGAGTCGCCAGGTGTGCGCAAGCGGCGGCTTCGAGAGGCGGTCGACCTTCCGCTCGCCGCCGACCTGCTGGCTGCGGCAATGCGAGCGGGAGCGCCGGTGGACCGCTCGGTGTTGGCAGTCGCCGAGGCGCTGGACGGGCCACTTGCCGGCCGGCTGGCCCGGGCCGGCCGCATCCTGTTGCTCGGCGGTGGTCCAGCAGAGGCATGGTCCGCGCTGGACGGGGTGCCAGGCGCGGAGCGGTTGACCGCAGCGGCGATGCGCTCGGCCAACAGTGGTGCCGCCCTGGCCGGTGCACTGACCCGGCTCGCCGACGACCTGCGCGCCGACCGGGCCACCGCGGCAGAGGCGTCGGCCCGCCGGGCGGGCGTACTCATCGTCCTGCCGCTGGGGCTCTGCTTCCTGCCGGCGTTCATTCTCGCCGGCCTGGTGCCGGTGATCGTCGCCGTTCTCGGCGACGTGCTCTGACCCATCGAGAAGGGAAACAGCCATGCGCAAACTCATCGCCCGCCTGCGGGGCGACGACGGAATGAACACGGCCGAGTACGCCGTCGGCACGCTCGCCGCGGTCGCCTTCGCCGGGATCCTGTTGAAGGTGTTGACCTCCGGCAACGTCCAGTCGGCGCTGACCGCCGTCATCGACCGGGCGCTGAAGTGATCGAGCGCCGGCAGGCCGGCCGCGATCGGAGCCCGGGCACCGCCGGGCGGCCGGCGGGCGGCATGCGGCGATTCCGCGCTGTCGAACGGGCCGCTGGCGGGGATCGAGGGTCGTTCACCGCCGAACTGGCGGCCGGCCTGCCGGCGCTTCTTCTGCTCCTGGTGGCCGGCCTGACCGCGGTCAACGCCGTCAGCGCCCAGGCGGGCTGCCTGCACGCGGCCCGGGAGGCGGCGCTTGCCGCCGCCCGCGGCACGGACGGCAGCGCGGAAGGCGGGCGGGCGGCACCGCCGGGGGCGGAGGTTTCGGTGTCCGTCGACGGCGGCCGGGTGCAGGCGACGGTACGCGCGCCCGTCCGCACGCTTGGTGGCCGGCTACCACGGATCACGGTGGTCGCCACCGCCGTCGCAGCCGTGGAACCGGGCGCAGGCGAGGGGAGCCGGTAGTGCGTCGAACTGGTGGTTGGTTACTCGGCCACGGCCACGGCCACGGCCACGGCCACGGCCACGGCCACGGCCACGGCCACGGCCACGGCCACGGCCACGGCCACGGCCACGGACCGAAGGCCGAGCCAATCGATGATGGTCGGCCCGACACGGAGCGAGGTGGTGCAACTGTCCTGCTGCTGGCGATAGGGCTCGTCTTCGTGCTGTTCGGGACGTTCGGAGCCGCCATCGCCGCGGCCGGGATGGCAGGTCAGCGGGCGGCGGTGGCAGCGGATCTCGGCGCGTTGGCCGGGGCCGCCCGGGCGCTCGACGGCGGCGCGATGGCCTGCGCGTCCGCTGCCGACATCGCCGGCCGCAACGGTGGGCGGCTGGCCGGCTGTCGCCTCGACGGACTGGACGTGCTGGTGACCGTCGAAGTGGTGTTCACACCACTTCCCGGACTGACCCGGGTTGCCTCGTCGACCGCACGCGCCGGCCCGGTGCGGGGCTGAACGAGATGTCGCGCGCCGGTGCGGGTCGACGAGCGCTTCGGCAGTGAGTCGGTTGCGACGTTTGGGCGCGATGCGTTTACGACATCAGCTCCAGAGGGGCACCCGACCATCCGGGGCGCCCAGCCAGAAGCCGAGCCACCGAGGGCCTGCCGGCCGGGACCAGGCCGAGCCACCGACGGCCTGCCGGCCGGGACCAGGCCGAGGGCCGTGTCCCGGCCAGCGGCCGAGGAGTGGGTGGCCGGGTGGGCCGGGTTTTGTCAGCGGGACTGGAGCGCGTCGAGGGCGACGGCCATCGCGATGACCAGGCGGCGGTCGATCTGCGGGTTCTGCACCTCGACGACGTACTTGTCGCGCAGGCCCCACTTCTTCACCACCGTGAAGATCGGCTGACCGCCGGCGGTGAAGTCGAAGTGGTACGGCAGCCAGGACAGCGAGTCGACGAACCGGCGCAGCAGTGCCACCGGCATGCTGCGCTCCTGGCCCGTCACCTGCGGCAGGCCGCCCTGCTCGACGTGCCAGGTCGACCGGAGCAGGGACTGGGCGAAGTCCTTGCGGAACAGGCCGATCGGGTTACCGGCCGCGTCGGTGACGTCGTACGTGGCACCGAGGTCGATGCGCTGGCGGGCCTTGAAACCGAGCAGGGGCTGCTGCTTGGAGTCATCCGTGTAGATCGTCACCTGCTCCTTGAAGGCGAGCCGCTTCTGCTGTGCGAACGCCAGCAGCTCACCCTCGGTGCCGTCCGGCGCGACCGCCCGGACCTCGTACTGGTTGACCATCATGCGCAGTCGCTGACGGATGTGGAACTGGTGCTGGCTCTGCAGATTGTCTAGCTGCATGTGAACTCCTCAGGGGGTTGGTCCGCCGGAGTCTCGCACAGCCGGACATGTGTTGCGGGCTCGCTCCCACTCGCCACGATCACTTGATGCTGAGTAGCCCTCGGACTGTCTGACGGCTGCTCAGCATCAGGTGATCACCGGCGCCCCCCAGAGGTCAGCGGCCTTCGACTGTGGCGCGGAGTGCCCAGCCGTTGAGGACCTGGTGGATGTCGCGTAGCCGTTCGTTGATCTGCTCCAGCCGTTCCGCCTGGGCCAGGGCGGCCAGCGCGGACCCAAGCGCGATCTGCTGGTCGAGGGTGAGGTGTTCCTGGTCGATCGTGTAGAGCAGGTCGACGGTTTCGGCGATGGTGTCGGCCACGGCTCCTCCTCAGGCGCGGGGGGCGAACAGCAACATAGGCATCGATGGAAGCGCTCCCACCATTGTGCCCAGCAGCACATGGATTCATGCAAGACGACTCAGGCGGGCAGGTTCGCCAACACCACGTCGAGCACCCGGATCGCGTCCGGCTTGGAGAGCGGGCTGTTGCCGTTGCCGCACTTCGGTGACTGCACGCAGGACGGGCAGCCGGTCTCGCAGCCGCACTCCGCGATCGCGTCCCGGGTGGCCCGCAGCCACGACGACGCCGTCCCGTACGCCCGCTCGGCGAACCCGGCGCCACCCGGGTGCCCGTCGTAGACGAAGACGGTCGGCGCCTCGGTGTCCGGGTGTACCGCGGTCGAGAGCCCGCCGATGTCCCACCGGTCGCAGGTGGCCATCAGCGGCAGCAGGCCGATCGCGGCGTGTTCGGCGGCGTGCAACGCGCCCGGCACATCGGCCGACTGGACCCCGGCGCGAGCCAACGACTGCGGCGACAGGGTGAACCAGACCGCCACCGTGCGCAGCTCCCGGGTAGGCAGGTCGAGTGGCCGGGTGTCGATCACCTCGCCGGTGGCGATCCTCCGCCGCTGGTACGACACCACCTGACTGGTCACGTCCACCTCGCCGAGGAACATGCCGACCGGCCCGGCGTCCACGTAGGAGCGCACCGACACCACGGACAGGTCGGTGACGTCGCGGGCGTGGGTGGACCAGTCCGGCTCCTCGGTGTGCACCAGCGCGCAACCGTCAACGAGGTCGAGGTCGTCGACCACGTACGAGACGCCCTGGTGCAGATAGACCGCGCCGGGGTGGAGCAGGAAGTGCGAGGAGCCGCCGTCAACCGTGCCAAGAAGCCGGCCGGTCGACGACTCCACCACACAGATCGGTGCGCCGCCCTCGCCGCGCAGGTCCACCTCGGGTCGCTCCCGGTGCCGCCAGTACCAGCCGGTGGGCCGCTGCCGCAGCGCTCCGGACGCCACCAGCTCGTCGACCGCCTCCTTCGCCCCGTCACCGAAGAGTGCCAGGTCAGCCGGGGTGAGCGGCGCCTCGACCGCGGCGCAGGCGAGTTGCGGTGCCAGCACGTACGGGTTGGCCGGGTCGAGCACCGTCGCCTCCACCGGCGCACCGAAGATCGCCTCCGGGTGGTGCACCAGGTAGGTGTCCAGTGGGTCGTCCCGAGCCACCAGCACGGCGAGTGCCTCCTGCCCGGAGCGCCCGGCGCGGCCCGCCTGCTGCCACAGCGACGCCCGGGTGCCCGGGTAGCCGCAGATCAGTACCGCGTCCAGCCCGACCAGGTCCACGCCCAGCTCCAGCGCATTGGTGGAGGCCAGGCCGAGCAGGTCACCATGCAGCAGCGCCCGTTCCAGCTCGCGCCGCTCCTCGCGTAGGTAGCCGCCCCGGTAGGCGGCCACCCGGTCGCCGAGCCCCGGCACCGCGTCGTCCAGCGAGCGGCGCGCACTGGCCGCCACGACCTCGGCGCCCTTGCGGGAGCGGACGAACGCGAGCGTGCGTACTCCCTCGGCGACCGTGTCGGCGAGCAGGTCCGCGGTCTCGCGTAGCGCGGACCGGCGGACCTGGATGAGGTCCGTCGCGCCGTCGTGCCCGCCCGTCGTCTGCGCGGGTACCGACGAGGAGGCCGAGGACTCGGGTGGCAGCAGCGGCGGCTCCCAGAGTGCGAAGGTCACCCCGCCGCGCGGTGAGGCGTCCTCGGTGACCGCCGTCACCGGCAGGCCGGTCAGCCGTCCGGCGGCGGTCGCCGGGTCACCGGAGGTCGCCGAGGCGAGCACGAACACCGGGGTGGCCCCGAACCGGGCGCACTGCCGGCGCAGCCGACGCAGTACGTGCGCCACGTGCGAGCCGAACACCCCCCGGTAGGTGTGGCACTCGTCGATCACCACGTACGCGAGTCGGCGCAGGAAACCGGACCACTGGGCGTGCCCGGGCAGGATGCCGTGGTGCAGCATGTCCGGGTTGGTCAGCACGAACCGGGAGTGCCGGCGGATCCACTCCCGCTCGGCGCGCGGAGTGTCCCCGTCGTAGCAGGCGGGGCGTACCCCTTCCAGTTCCAGCGCGGCGACGGCCCGCAACTGGTCGGCGGCGAGCGCCTTGGTCGGTGCCAGGTAGAGCACGGTGGCCCGGGGGTCGGAGAGCAGGGTGGCCAGCGCCGGGAGCTGGTACGCCAGTGACTTGCCGGACGCGGTGCCGGTGGCGACCACCACGTGCTCGCCCTCGTACGCCAGGTTGGCCGCCTCGGCCTGGTGCTGCCAGGGCGCGACCACGCCGCGTTGGGTGAACGCCGCGCGCAGCTCCGCCGACGCCCACGACGGCCACGGCGCGGGCACCCCGACGCGTGCGGGCACCCGTTCGACGTGGGTGACCGGGTCGACGGCGCCCCGGGCGCGCAGCCGGCGCAGCAGGTCGGCCGGCGATGGCCCGGGGCCGGGACCAGCGGATACGGTGGCGGCGGACGACGACTCCAGGTCGTGGCGCGGCGCAAGACGCGCCGAGCTGAAGTCGTTGGAGGTCACGCCCTGCACTCTCGCACTGGTGTTCGGAGATGAAAAGTCGGGCCGGGGGGTAAGGGGAAGCCGCCGCTGGCGTTCGCAGGCCGCACCGGCGGTAATGGTTAGATGCCCACGAGAGTTTACGGCTCTGGCGAGGAGGACCGATGGAGCTGTCGCTGGCGACCCGCACCGTGGGCGAGCACACCGTGCTCGAAGTTGGCGGTGAGGTGGACGTCTACACCGCGCCCCGGCTCCGCGAACGACTCCTCGAGCTGATCGACGGTGGCGCCCGTCACGTGGTGGTCGACCTCGGTCGGGTGGACTTCCTCGACTCCACCGGGCTGGGCGTGCTGGTCGGCGCGCTCAAGCGCCTCCGCTCGGTCGGCGGTTCGTTCGCCCTGGTCTGCGACAAGGAGCCACTGCTCAAGATCTTCCGGATCACGGCACTGGACCAGGTGTTCCCGTTGCACCCGACGGTCGACGCGGCGATCAGCGCCGACCCGGCGGGCGCCGGCGCGTGATGGCGACCGTCAAGCTCTCGTTCTCGCCCGCCCCGGTGCACGTGCGCACCGCCCGGCTGGTCGGCGTCGCCGTCGCCCGGCGCGCCGGCGTCCGGGAGGACCTGCTGGACGAGGTGCGCCTGGCCATCGGCGAAGCGTGCACCCGTGCGGTGGCCCTGCACCGCCAGTACGGCCTGGCCGACCCGGTGTTGGTGGAGATGTCCGACGGCGGCTCGTACTCGGTGCGGGTGGTGGACCGGGCGCCGATCGAGGCTGGCATCGGTCTGACCGCGCTGCCGCCGGACGAGCTGGCCAACGAGTCGCTCACCGACGAGGCGCTGACCACCGGCGTCGGCTTCGCGCTGCTCGCCGGCTTCGTCGAGGATCTGCAGGTGCGCCCGGTCGACGAGGGCATCGGCACTGAGGTGCGAATGGTGTGGCCGGTCGGCCACTGACCCAATCCGGTTCGTAGGCCGCATCCCCATCGGGGATGCGGCCTTGTTTCATGGATGGGTCCCTATATCAGATTTCGTTTCATAACACAGCGACGAAGATCATCGCGACACGGTGACACCTGGGTGTGACCTCCGACACTGCGGAGGGCTACAGTACCCGGGTTGTCAGCAAGTGATCCATCCCGCAGCCAGCGGGTATGGGTGTTCATCGCTGATCCGCTGGGGTGGGTTGGCGCGCGCTTGCGAGTCCGCATCCAGGCGTCGGTCGGTGCGTCTCCACTCACCGGCGCGAGTGTTCGGTAACAGGAGGACACAGATGTCCGAGACCTTGGCCGCCGACGGCGGCGGGCTTTCCCTTACCGGAAGCAATCTCACCTACGTCGTCATCGCCGCGGTAATCGCGCTGGTGGCGCTCGTTTTCGCCGCCGCCCTCACAAAGACGGTGCTGGCCGCCGGCAAGGGCACCGACAAGATGCAGGAGATCTCGGCGGCGGTCCAGGAGGGCGCCTCGGCCTACCTGCTCCGCCAGTTCCGCACCCTGGCGATCTTCGTCGTCATCGCCGTGGTGCTGCTCTTCCTGCTGCCGGTGCACGACACCGATGGCAGCGAGATCGCCGTGAAGATCGGCCGCTCGCTCTTCTTCGTGGTGGGCGCGCTGTTCAGCGCGTTCATCGGCGGCGCCGGCATGTGGCTGGCCACCCGCGCCAACCTGCGCGTGGCCGCCGCCGCCCGGGAGCGACAGGGTGGCCGCGAGGCGGCCATGAAGATTGCGTTCCGGACCGGCGGCGTCGTCGGCTTCTTCACCGTCGGCCTCGGCCTCTTCGGTGCCGCGATGGTCGTCCTGCTCTACCGGGGTGACGCGCCGACCGTGCTGGAGGGCTTCGGCTTCGGCGCCGCGCTGCTCGCGATGTTCATGCGGGTCGGCGGTGGCATCTTCACCAAGGCCGCCGACGTCGGCGCCGACCTGGTCGGCAAGGTCGAGCAGGGCATCCCCGAGGACGACCCGCGCAACGCCGCCACCATCGCCGACAACGTGGGCGACAACGTCGGTGACTGCGCCGGCATGGCCGCCGACCTCTTCGAGTCGTACGCGGTGACGCTGGTCGCCGCGCTGATCCTCGGTCGGGCCGCGTTCGGCGAGGACGGCCTGGTCTTCCCCCTGATCATCTCCACCATCGGCGTGCTGGTCGCGATCGTCGGCGTCTTCATCACCCGGCTGCGCGCGTCCGACCGCAACGCCCTGACCGCGATCAACCGGGCGTTCTACCTCTCCGCGGTGCTCTCCGCGGTGCTGGTGGCGATCGCCGCGTACGCGTACCTCCCGGCGACCTTCGGCGAGTTCGACGGCGGGCTCACCGACGCGGCCGGCAACCCGCGGCTGGTGGCCATCGGCGCCGTGGTGATCGGCATTGTGCTGGCCGCCGCGATCCAGGCGCTGACCGGCTACTTCACCGAGACCAACCGACGCCCGGTGCAGGACATCGGCAAGAGCTCACAGACCGGTGCGGCCACCGTGATCCTGGCCGGCATCAGCATCGGCCTGGAGTCGGCGGTCTACTCGGCGCTGCTGATCGGCGCCGGCGTCTTCGGCGCGTTCCTTCTCGGCGGCAGCTCCATCACGCTGTCGCTGTTCGCGGTGGCACTGGCCGGCACCGGCCTGCTCACCACAGTCGGCGTGATCGTCGCGATGGACACCTTCGGGCCGATTTCCGACAACGCCCAGGGCATCGCCGAGATGTCCGGTGACATCGACGAGCACGGCGCTCGCACGCTCACCGAGCTGGACGCGGTGGGCAACACCACCAAGGCGATCACCAAGGGCATCGCGATCGCCACGGCGGTGCTCGCCGCGACCGCGCTGTTCGGCTCGTACACCGACTCGCTCCGCAGCGCGTACGCGACGGCTGGCGTGGGCGACGTCGGGACGGAGATCCTCAACTCGCTGAACGTGGCGAACCCGCGCAACCTGGTCGGCCTGATCATCGGTGCGGCGGTGGTCTTCCTCTTCTCCGGGCTGGCCATCAACGCGGTGTCCCGCTCGGCCGGTGCCGTGGTCATGGAGGTCCGCCGGCAGTTCCGTGAGCTGCCCGGCATCATGGACGGCACCCAGCGCCCGGAGTACGGCAAGGTCGTCGACATCTGCACCCGGGACGCGCAGCGCGAGCTGATGACCCCCGGCCTGCTCGCCATCCTGGCGCCGATCGCGGTCGGCTTCGGTCTCGGGCCCGGCGCACTCGCCGCGTACCTGGCCGGGGCGATCGGGGCCGGCACCCTGATGGCGGTCTTCCTGTCCAACTCCGGTGGCGCCTGGGACAACGCCAAGAAGCTGGTCGAGGACGGCGCGTACGGCGGCAAGGGCTCCGAGTCGCACGCCGCCACGGTCATCGGCGACACCGTCGGTGACCCGTTCAAGGACACCGCCGGCCCGGCGATCAACCCGCTGATCAAGGTGATGAACCTGGTCTCGCTGCTGATCGCGCCCGCCGTGGTGGCCTGGAGCGTCGGCGACGAGCGCAACGTCGGCCTGCGGGTCAGCATCGCGGTGGTCGCGACGCTGATCATCGTGGCGTCCATCGTGTTCAGCAAGCGCAAGGGCATCGCGATGGCGGACTCCGACGCCGATGGCAACACCGGTGCGGGCAGCACCGACCACCGGCCGGAGACGGTCAACGCCTGACCCGCTTGCGGCACCGGGTCCCCGGTCGACGTACCGCGTCGACCGGGGACCCGGCCGTCCGGACCGGTGCCACACCTGGCCAAAGGTCGTACGCTGCAACGCATGCGTACGTGCCGGGCGTCTGCCGCCGGAAAGCTCACGGTGGTCCTGGCCACGATCGTCGTCGTACTCGCCGGTTGCGGCGGGGGCCCCAGCCCACGGGCCTGGGCGGCCTCGGTCTGCGGCGCGCTCACCCCGTGGCGCTCCGAGATCAGCAAGTTGACCAGCAGCACGGACGAGCAGATGACCGCGCAGACCACGCCGGCGCAGGCCAAGGAGAACCTGGTGCGGCTCTTCGGTGGGGCGGAGCAGGCCAGCGAGACCGCGCGCCGCAAGGTCGAGCAGGCCGGCGTCCCGGAGACCGACAACGGCGAAACCATCTCCGCCGGTTTCCGCAGCTCACTGGGGAAGATGCGCGACGCCTACGGCCGCGCCCGGGACACCATCGACGGTTTGGGCACCGGTGAGCCGACCGTCTTCTACGACGGGGTGCGGGCCGCCGTGGAGACCCTCAACAAGGAGTACGACGCCAGCGCGCTGGACACCAGCAAGCTCAACTCCGAGGAGCTGAAACAGGCCTTCGACGAGGTGCCGGAGTGTCGCTGAGCGGGCGTGGCGACACCGGAGCGGCGCAACCACCGGCGCTGTTCCCAGCCCCCGAGCCCAGCGAGCCTAAACCCGGCACAACGACATCCGGTACCGCGACATCCGGCACCGCGACATCCGGCACCGCGACATCCGGCACCGCGACATCCGGCACCGCGACATCCGGCACCGCGACATCCGGCACCGCGACGTCCGACACCGCGACGTCCGGCGCAGCGGCACCCGGCGCAGCGACGCCCGGCACGCGGCGACGCGGCGGCCCGGCTCAGCCCGGCCCACCCCAGACCGACGACGCGGGCCGGCAACTTGTCTTCTTCGGGGCGGAAGCGGCAGAACCGACGGTCGCCGACCTGGCCGGGCTGCTCGCCGGGCCGGGTGAGGTGGTGCGGATGGGCGGCACCGCGCGTCTCTCGGTGCAGGTGGACGCCGCGTGGCGGGTGCACGTGCTCGTCGCCGAACTGGCGTCGCGGGGGCTGGCGGCGAGCTGGGAGCCGACCGAGGATGAGCGACACGCCGTCCGTACGTCGTACACCCGGGTTTTGAAGCCGCTCGCGGCGGCCTGGCTGCACGGCCCGGCGAAACGCCCGCCGGCCACCTTTCACCTGACCGGTCGGCGGCTGCGGTTGTGGCTCGCCGCCGCCGGGGCGCCGGAGCTACCCGGCGGCTTCCTGCTGGGGCTCGGCGCGGACGACCAGGAGTGTTGGGAGCCGATCGGAGTGGCGCTCGCCGCGGCGGGGCTCGCTGGCACGCTGCTCGGCCCAGGCGAGGGCGGCCCGGCGTACCGGATCACCGGCCGCCGCCGACTCTCCCGGCTCGCCGAGTTGGTCGGCGCACCGCCGCGCGCAACGCCAACCAACGCCTGGCCAACCTGACCCCCACCCCTCACCGCGTCGATCATGGAGTTGTGGTGGGGGACGTATTGCTCATCCGGGGTGAAAACGCCCACCATAAGTCCATGATCGACGCGGTTGGACGGCGGCCCGGGATGGGGCGGACGGGTGTCCGGTGCCGGACAGCTGGCGTGCCCGTCCAGGCGGAAACTGGGCGGGTCGGGCCTCGGTCGTGGGTCCGCCATCGTCACAGTGACCCGCTTTGAGCCCTACCCACGGTGTACGGTGGCGCCGTCCGGCAGTGCCGAGCGCGGCGGGGCGGACGTTGACCGCCGCGCCGTAGCGGTTTGCGGCCCGCGAAACCCGAAACGTGGGCGGCGCGTTACGTTGGACATCCGGACCGCCGTGCGACGGCGGGGTCGAAAAGCGGTCGCTGTCCGGGCGCCGGCAGGCCACGAGCAGAGTGAGGTCGGGGAGAGACGTGCCGAGCAACGCTGGAACCACCCGTCTGGTCATCGTCGAGTCACCGGCGAAGGCCAAGACGATCTCGGGCTACCTCGGCCCGGGGTACGTCGTGGAGGCCAGCTTCGGTCACGTCCGCGACCTGCCGCGCAACGCCGCCGACGTGCCGGCCAAGTACAAGAAGGAGCCCTGGGCGCGCCTCGGGGTGGACGTGGACAACGGCTTCCACGCGCTCTACGTCGTCTCCGCCGATCGCAGGCAGCAGATCAGCAAGCTGGTGAAGCTGGCCAAGGAGGTCGACGAGATCTTCCTGGCGACGGATGAGGACCGCGAGGGCGAGGCGATCGCCTGGCACCTGGTCGAGACGCTCAAGCCCAAGGTCCCGGTCAAGCGGATGGTCTTCCACGAGATCACCAAGCCGGCGATCCAGGCGGCCGTGGCCAACCCCCGGGAAATCGACCGCGACCTGGTCGACGCCCAGGAGGCCCGGCGGATCCTCGACCGGCTCTACGGCTACGAGGTCTCCCCGGTGCTGTGGAAGAAGGTCATGCCGAGGCTCTCGGCTGGCCGGGTGCAGTCCGTGGCGACCCGCATCGTGGTCGAGCGGGAGCGGCAGCGGATGGCCTTCCGCACCGCCGAGTACTGGGACATCCTCGCCACCCTCGCCGTGACCAACGCCGGCGAGGGCCCGCGCGCGTTCAACGCCACCCTCATCGCGCTGAACGGCGACCGGATCGCCACCGGTAAGGACTTCGAGCCGACCACGGGTCGCGTTCGGGCCGGCGCTGGGGTCGTCCACCTCGACGAGAGCGGAGCCAGAGGGCTCGCGGCCCGGCTCGACGGGCGGCCGTTCACGGTCACCCGGGTCGAGGAGAAGCCCTACCGTCGCCGCCCGTACGCGCCGTTCATCACCTCCACGCTCCAGCAGGAGGCGGCCCGCAAGCTGCGCCTGTCGTCGCAGCAGACGATGCGCACCGCGCAGCGCCTGTACGAGAACGGCTACATCACCTATATGCGTACCGACTCGGTGAACCTGTCGGAGACCGCCATCTCGGCGGCCCGCCGGCAGATCGTCGAGCTGTACGGCGAGCGCAGCGTGCCGCCGGAGCCGCGCCGCTACACCGGCAAGGTGAAGAACGCGCAGGAGGCACACGAGGCGATCCGCCCGGCGGGGGACAATTTCCGCACCCCGGGCGAGGTGGCCAAGGAGCTGTCCGGCGAGGAGTTCAAGCTCTACGAGCTGATCTGGCGCCGGACCATCGCCTCGCAGATGACCGACGCGGTCGGCTCCAGCGTCTCGGTGCGCATCCGCGCCGTCTCCGCCGCCCAGGAGGAAGCCGACTTCGGCGCGACCGGCAAGACCATCACGGACCCGGGCTTCCTGCGCGCGTACGTCGAGTCCAGCGACGACGAGAACGCCGAGGCCGAGGACGCCGAGCGCCGGCTGCCCACCCTGGTCAAGGACCAGCCGCTGACCGCCGACCAACTGGCTGCGCAGGGCCACCACACCCAGCCGCCGTCGCGCTACACCGAAGCGTCGCTGGTCAAGGCCCTGGAAGAGTTGGGCATCGGCCGCCCGTCCACCTACGCGTCGATCATGCAGACGATTCAGGACCGGGGGTACGTCACCAAGCGCGGCCAAGCGATGATCCCGACCTTCCTGGCGTTCGCCGTGATCGGGCTGATGGAGCAGCACTACCCCCGCCTCATCGACTACGACTTCACCGCCACCATGGAGAACGAGCTGGACGAGATCGCCGGCGGTGACCACGCCGCGGTCGACTTCCTCACCGCGTTCTACTTCGGCAGCTCCAACGGTGCCGGCGACCAGGGCATCGCCCGTTCCGGCGGGCTCAAGAAGCTGGTCACCGAGAACCTCAGCGACATCGACGCCCGCAGCGTCAACTCCATCCCGCTCTTCACCGACGACGACGGCCGCGAGGTCGTCGTACGGGTCGGCCGGTACGGGCCGTACCTGCAGCGGGAGCTGCCCGGCGGCGAGCAGCCGACCCCGGCCACCGGGGGCGAGGGCGAGGAGACCGGTACCCAGGGCGACCGGGCGCCGATCCCGGAGGGCCTGGCCCCGGACGAGCTGACCCCGGAGAAGGTGCACGAGCTGTTCCTCGGCGGCAGCGGCGAGCGCAAGCTCGGCGACGACCCCGCCACCGGTGAGCCGATCGTGCTCAAGGCCGGCCGGTTCGGCCCGTACGTGTCCAGCGGCGAGCGGAAGTCCTCGCTGCTGCGGACGCAGACACCGGACTCGCTGACCCTGGAGGAGGCACTCAAGCTGCTCAGCCTCCCCCGGCTGATCGGTGTCGCACCCGACGGCGTCGAGGTCTTCGCCAACAACGGCCGCTACGGTCCGTACGTCAAGCAGGGCGAGGAGTTCCGTTCGCTGGAGTCCGAAGACCAGATGTTCACGGTCAGCCTGGACGAGGCGCTGGCCCTGCTGGCCGCCCCGAAGGCCCGTGGACGGCGGGCCGCGGCACCGCCGCTGCGCGAGATGGGCGTCGACCCGGCGACCGAGAAGCCGCTGGTCATCAAGGACGGTCGATTCGGTCCGTACGTCACCGACGGGGAGTTCAACGCGTCGCTGCGGCGCGGGCAGACCCCGGAGGAGCTGAGCATCGCGGAAGCATCCGAGATGCTGGCCGAGAAGCGGGCGAAGGGTCCGGCGCCGCGTAAGAAGGCGGCGGCGAAGAAGGCTCCCGCGAAGAAGGCCACGGCCACCAAGAAGACGGCCGCCGCCAGCAAGTCCACCGCGGCGAAGAAGACCACGACGGCCAAGGCCACCACCGCGGCCAAGAAGGCACCGGCCAAGAAGGCCGCTCCTCGCAAGGCCGCCACCAGCACGGAGTAACCCTGAGGCGGTTTTGATCCACTCCGTTTCGCCGATTTGGGGGCATCCGTTCCCAGGGACACCGCCACATCGGCGAGATGGAGTCGATCAAGCCCCCGCAGGCGCGCCCATCCCTCGCCGGGCGGGTCAAGCCCCCCACCTCGCGCTCTAGCCGTCAGGCGCCGAGGACGTGGGTCACATGAGGGTTGGTGAAGACGCGGTTGGGGTCCAGCCGGTCGCGGATGGCCTGGAAGTCCGCGAAGCGGGGGTACACGCCGGCCAGCGACGCGGCGTCGCGGTAGTGCAGCTTGCCCCAGTGCGGCCGGCCGCCCAGCCCGGCGGCCACCTTCTCGAAGGCCCGGAAGTACGGCTCGTACGGCATGCCGACGTACTGGTGCACGGCGATGTACGCGTTGTCCCGGCCGTAGCCGTGCGACAGCCAGATGTCGTCGGCGGCCGTGAATCGCACCTCCACCGGGAAGAGCACCTTGAACGGCAGCCCGTCGACGATCCGCTGGAGCGCGGCGAGCGCCTCGGGCAGCGCCTCGCGGGGCAGGCCGTACTCCATCTCCACGAAGCGGACCCGGCGCGGGGTGCAGAACACCCGGTCGGAGCGGCCGGTGTACTGGCGTTCGCTGAGGGCGCGGGCGGAGACCGAGCTGATCCCCGGGGCGAGCGCGGGTACGGCCCGGCCGAGTCGACAGGCGCCGGCGAAGACGGTGTTGGACAGGAAGTCGTCGTCCAACCAGCCGCGCCAGCGGGGCAACGGCCGGTCGTTGGCGGGTACCCGGTTGTTGGTCTTGACCTGGACCCGCGCGGTGTAGGGGAACCAGTAGAACTCGACGTGGTCTTGCCCACCGATCAGCGTGGGTAGGTCGCTGAGCACGTCGGCCAGCTCGGCCGGGCGTTCGTGGGCGTGCAGCACGAAGGCGTCGACGCAGCGCAGGGTCACCTCGACGAGTACGCCGAGAGCGCCGAGTGACACCCGGGCGGCGGCGAAGACGTCGGGATGCTCGTCGGCGGAGCAGCGCAGCACCTCGCCGGTTCCGGTGACCAGGGTGATCGCCTCGACGAACGTGGACAGGCACCCCCACCCCGCGCCGGTGCCGTGGGTGCCCGTGGAGATCGCCCCGGCGACGGTCTGCGCGTCGATATCACCAAGGTTGGGCAGTGCGAGGCCGTTCCGGGCGAGCAGGCCGTTGAGCGCGTGCAGGGTCATTCCGGCCGGTACGGTGACCAGTCGTTGTGCGACGTCGACGCTGACCGTGCTCTCCAGCTCGGACAGTTCCATCCGGCGGTCGTCGGCGAGCGCGACGGCGGTGAACGAGTGGCCGCTGCCGGTCACGCGGATCCGACCGCCGGCTGCTGCGGCCTCTCGGACGGCTTCTGCGACGTCGGTCGGCGAGCCGGGGCGCAGGATCGCCGTGGCGCTGCCACGCTGGTTGCCAGCCCAGTTGGACCACGGGGCGGTGAGCGGTGCGGTGCCGACCATGCGCGCTCCTCAATCATGAATATGAACTGACTTCATATCAGGAACGTTCTAGCTGGTAAATACCGCAATTGCGATCCGCTCGTTGTACCGGTAGTCACGGACTCGTGACGTGGAGATATGTTCATCCGTCGAAGGGGGGTGGCACCGAGTGTCCACACCAGCCGCCACGACCGGGCCGCTGCGCCGCGTACCGGTGCAGGGTCGAAGTGTCGCGCGGGTACAGCGCATGTTGGATGCCTGCGCCGAACTCGTCGACGAGGTGGGGTACGAGGGGTTGACCACGACCCTGCTCGCCGAGCGTGCCGAAGTAGCGATCGGTTCGGTCTACCAGTTCTTCCCGGACAAGCGGGCGATCGTGCAGGCGTTGACCCTGCGCACGATGGAGTCCTACCTCCAGCGCCTCGACGAGCGGTTCGCCTCCGACGAGATGACCCACTGGTGGGACGGCGTCGACGCGGGGATCGACGAGTACATCACGATGCACCGCACCGTCCCGGGCTTCCGCACCCTGCACTTCGGCGACGTGGTCGACCTGCACCTGCTGGATGAGCAGCGGGACAACAACGGCGTCATCGCCGACCAGTTGGCCCGGGTGCTCACCGAGCGGTTCGGCCTCACCGACGTCCCGAAGCTCCGTTTTGTCCTGGAGATCGCGGTCGAGGCGGCGGACGCGCTGATCAAGCTCGCGTTCCGGCGGAAGTCCGACGGCGACGAGCGGGTGCTGCTCGAGGCGAAGGCACTGATCCGGGAGTACCTGCACCGTCAGGTCGACGGCCCGGACAGCGGCCGGTCCGCCGTCGGGCAGCAGGCCGAGGCGGCCCAGCCCGTCTGAGCCGGCGCGGGGCGACAGCCTCAGAGGAAGGCCTGCCCCTCACCCCGGTAGGTGGGGACGGTCGCCACGACCGCGTCCCCCTCGATCAGGTGCAGCTCGTTGACCCGTTCACACAGCTCACCCGCCTTGGCGTGCCGGAACCACACCCGGTCGCCGACGCGCAGGGTCGCCGCCGCCGCGCCGGACAGCGGGGTCTGCACCTCGCCGGCACCCTCGGTGCCAACCAGTTTCAACCCAGCCGGCAGCCACGGCCGGGGCAGTCGGCTGTCGGCGGCCGGGCCGGAGGCGATCCAGCCGCCGCCGAGCACGGTCGCCAGCTCCGGCGTCGGCCGGCGGACCACCGCGCAGGCGAAGAAAGCCGCAGGGGTGGGGCGCCAGGCACGGTACGCGTCGAACAGCGTGGGCCCGTACAGGCCCGATCCCGCGGTGACCTCGGTGACCGCGGGATCGGCGCTGGTGGCGGCCACGCTGCCGGTGCCGCCGCCGTTGACGAACTCCAGGTCGGCGTGCTCGCGTACCGCGGCCACCGCCGCGCCCCGACGGGCCAGCAACTCGCGGTACGACCCGCGCTGGGCCAGCCTGATCGCGCCCGCCAGCAGCGTCTGCCCCGGAGGCGCGTCGCCCAGGCCGGCGATCTGCGCCTCGTACGACATGAGCCCGACCAGCCGGAAGCCAGCCCGACCGGCGACGGTGGCGGCGAGCGCCCCGGCAGCCCGTGCGCTGTGCACCGGTGAGCGGCGCACGCCGACGTGCACCCGCCCGCGCAACGGCCGCCAGGAGGCGTCCAGATCCAGGCAGAGCCGCAGCTCGGCGCGCTGTCCGGGGGCCCGTACGTCGTCGATCACGTCGAGCTGCCCGGTGCCGTCGATCATCAGGGTGATCGCGGCGGCCAGCGCCGGGTCGGCGGCCAGCTCGGCGAGCGCCGCACGATCCACGCTCGGGTACGCGACCAGCACGTCTTCGGTCACGCCGGCCCGGACCAGCCAGATAGCCTCGGGCAGGGTGAACGCCATCACACCCTGCCAGCCAGGTCGGGCGAGGGCTCGACTGATCAGCTCCCGGGCGCGGACCGACTTACTGGCCAACCGGACCGGTTTGCCGGCGGCGCGGTCGGCCAGGGCTGCCGAGTTGGCGTCGAAGGCGGTGAGGTCGACCACCGCGTACGGCGGGTCGAGGTGGGCGGTCGCCCGTTCCAGACGCTCGCGAAGTTTGTCGCTTTCGATGGCCACGTGTGCACGCTAACTGTCCGACGGTAAATGCGAAATACCCTCGCGTACGTCCGGGCTGCGGCCGGTGCCTCCAGCGGCCTAGGCTCAGCGAGCAGGAGAATGTCGCCGGTGGGGCGGCCCCCCACCGGGTCTAGAGTGTTCCACCGGAGGTGCCCAGCGATGGGCCGGCACGTGGAGGTACGGCCATCGAAAGCCAGAACAGCGGCGAGTCGCACGGCGTGTCGCGATCAAGCGACCAGTCGGGCAAAGCCGCCAACCCGTCCAGCGGTGGCCAGGTGGATCCGTCCGGCTACGCCGCCATCCGCTCGGTGCTGCGCATCCGGCCGTTCCGGCGGCTCTGGCTCGTGCTCGGCGCGGCCTCCTTCGGTGACTGGCTCGGCCTGCTGGCCACCTCGGTCTTCGCCGCCTCCCAGGTCCAGGGCAGCACCGCCCAGGGCGCGGTCTTCGGTGGCGTCATCGCCATCCGGCTGCTTCCGGCGCTGGTGCTCGGGCCGGTCGCCGGCGTGCTCGCCGACCGGTTCGACCGCCGCTGGACGATGGTCATCTGCGACCTGCTGCGGTTCGTGCTCTTCGCCTCGATCCCGATGGTGGCGCTGGCCGGTGCCAGTGGCGCGATCGTGGTCCTGTGGGCGACCATCGCCACCTTCCTGATCGAGTCGATCACCCTGATCTGGATCCCGGCCAAGGAGGCCGCGGTCCCCAACCTGATCCCGCGCGCCCGGCTGGAGGCGGCCAACCAGCTCACGCTGATCACCACGTACGGCCTGACCCCGGTGCTCGCCGCGGCCGTCAGCGCCGGCCTGGACCGCAGCGTTCGGGGCGTGACCGGTGGCAACTTCCCGGACTGGGCCGAGCCAGCCCAGCTGGCGCTCTGGTTCAACTCCCTGTCCCGGCTGGCCACCGCCCTGGTGGTCGCATTCGGAATCAAGGAGATCAGCCAGGGGCAGACCGCCGATGGCGACCGCCACGAGCAGAGCATGCTGAGCCAGTTCAAGGAGGGCTGGCAGTTCATCGGGCAGACCCCGCTGGTGCGCGGGCTGGTCCTCGGCATCCTGGGCGCGTTCGCCGGCGGCGGCATCGTGATCGGCACCGCGAAGTTCTTCGCCAGCTCCCTTGGTGCCGGTGACGCGGCCTTCTCGCTGCTCTTCGGTGCCATCTTCGTCGGCCTGGCGCTCGGCATCGGGCTCGGCCCGATGATCGTCAAGGAGATGTCCCGGCGCCGCTGGTTCGGCATGAGCATCGTGCTGGCCAGCGCGGCCGTGATGACCCTCGCCTTCGCCATCCACCTGTCCATGGCGATCGTCGGCGCGGTGCTGGTGGGCGCCGGCGCCGGCATGGCCTTCCTGGCCGGCACCACCCTGCTCGGCGGCGAGATCAAGGACGAGGTGCGCGGCCGGGTCTTCGCCGTGGTGCAGATCGGCACCCGGCTGGTGCTGATCCTGGCCATCGCGCTGAGCAGCCTGCTCGCCGGTGTCGGTGGCTCACGCAAGCTGGAGATCGCCGACCTGGGCATCTCCATCTCGTCGACCCGGCTGCTGCTGCTCGCCGCAGGTGCCGCCGGCATCTTCGCCGGGATCAGCGCCTTCGGCCAGATGGACGACAAGAAGGGCGTCCCGGTCCTGGCCGACCTCTGGGGCTCGATCCGGGGCCGCCCGCTGATGCCCTCCGAGCCGTTCGTCTCCGCCGGGCTGTTCGTGGTGTTCGAAGGCGGCGAGGGTGCCGGCAAGTCCACCCAGCTCGCCGCGCTCGCCGAGCGGCTGCGCGGCCAGGGGCGCGACGTCGTGGTCACCCGCGAGCCGGGGGCGACCGCGGTTGGTCAGCGGATCCGGTCGCTGGTGCTGGACACCTCCGGCGACGAGGCGCCTTCCCCCCGGGCCGAGGCGCTGCTCTACGCCGCCGATCGGGCGCACCACGTGGCCGCCGTCGTCCGGCCCGCGCTGGTCCGAGGCGGCGTGGTGATCAGCGACCGGTACGTCGACTCGTCCCTGGCGTACCAGGGCGCCGGCCGGACGCTGCCCGTCGACGAGGTCTCCTGGCTCTCCTCCTGGGCCACCGGCGGGCTCAAGCCCGACCTGGTGGTGTTGCTGGACGTCGAGCCGCACACCGGCCTGTCCCGGGTGGCCTCCCGTACCGCCGGCCCCGACCGGCTGGAGGCCGAGTCGATCGCCTTCCACGAGCGCGTCCGGTACGCCTTCCTCGACCTCGCCGCCTCCGACCCGAAGCGTTACCTGGTCCTCGACGCCTCCCGCCCGACCGAGGAGATCACCGGGCGGGTCGTCCGGCGTGTCGCGGAGATGCTCGGCAGCCCGGGCGGCATCGTGCACCCCCGGCCGGCCCAGGGCCCGGACACGTCGGTGCAGCCCGAGTTATCCGACGCGGAGCTGGTGACGATGGAGCACAAGACCTGATGCCGGACGTCTTCGCCGACCTGGTCGGTCAGGACGAGGCGGTGGCCGAACTGCGCCGGGCCGCCGCCGCTGCGGCTGCCGTGCTGCGCGCGGGCGCGACCGACCGGGCACCCGCGCTGATCGCCGCCGGCCCGGCCAGCGACGCGGCGGACCTGTCCGCGCTTGCGGCCGGCGATGCTGCGCCCGGCGGGATGGATCCATCCGTCGGGATGACGCACGCCTGGATCTTCACCGGGCCGCCCGGCTCCGGCCGCTCGGTCGCCGCGCGGGCGTTCGCCGCCGCCCTGCAGTGCGTGCACGGCACCGGCTGTGGTGAGTGCCCCGGCTGCCGCACCACGATGGGCGGCACCCACGCCGACGTCCGACTGGTGGTGCCGGAAGGGCTCTCCGTCGGCGTCGGCGAGATGCGTTCGCTGGTGCTGCGCGCGGCCAGCACCCCGTCCGGCGGGCGCTGGCAGGTGGTGGTCATCGAGGACGCCGACCGGCTCACCGAGGCCGCCGGCAACGCGCTGCTCAAGGCGATCGAGGAACCTCCGCCGCGTACCGTCTTCCTGCTCTGCGCCCCGTCCACCCACCCGGACGACATCTCGGTGACCATCCGGTCGCGCTGTCGGGTCGTACCCCTGCGGCAGCCGCCGGCCGCCGCGGTGGCCGAGGTGCTGGCTCGGCGGGACGGCATCGCGCCCGACGTGGCGCAGTGGGCCGCGGCGGCCGCGCAGGGGCACGTGGGTCGGGCCCGCCGACTTGCCCGCGACCCGGAGGCCCGCAAGCGGCGCGAGGCGGTGCTCGCGGTGCCACGCCGACTGACCGGTGTCGGCGCGGCCTTCGACGCGGCATCCGCGTTGATCGAGGCCGCCGAGGCGGAGGCCGAGGCGGCGGTCACCGACGCCGACACGTCCGAGCGGGCGGCACTGGAGACCGCGCTCGGCGCGGGCGGCACCGGCCGTTGCGCGTCCGGCGCGATACGAGGTGCTGCCGGGCAACTCAAGGAGCTGGAGAAGCGGCAGAAGTCCCGGGCCACCCGGGCCCAGCGGGACGCGCTGGACCGAGCGCTGGTCGACCTGGCGGGCTTCTACCGGGACGCGCTGACCATGGCACTGCGCGCGCCCGTCGCCCCGGTGCACACCGACACCGCCGCACTGGCCGGCGCTGGAGCGCAGAAGTGGGACGCCGAGGGGTCGCTGCGCCGGCTGGAGTCCGTGCTCGCCTGCCGCGCGGCGATCGAGGCGAACGTCAAGCCGCGAATCGCGGTCGAGGCGATGATGCTCGCCCTCTGGAAGGGCTGACCCGCACTCCTCGGCCGTGGTCCCGCTCGCCGGACCGGTCATCCACAGGCATCGACACGCGCAATTGCTGTGCGGTACGGTCCGGTGTGCCGTGGTGACGGTGGCAGCACGCTGAGTGAGGGATCACCCGGGAGGAGTCGGCCGATGCCGCGGGGGGAGATCGACGAAGCCTGGATCGAGGAGGCGGTGCGGCGCTACCGCCGGATCGAGTCGCTCCAGGCCGAGTTCGACCAGGCGGTGTCGACCGTCGAGGTGACCGTCCGGTCGCCGGACGGTCTGGTCGAGGTGGTGGTCACCGCCGGTGGGCGGATCACCGACGTCCGGTTCCTCGGGCCGCTGCACACCCGCAGCCCACGGGACGTGGCCGGCTCCGTGCAGGCAGCGGTCACCGCGGCGGCCGACGCCGCCGAGTGGGCTCGGGAGAAGCTGCACAACGAGACGTTCACCGCCTACCGACCGCTCGCGGGGACCTGAGATGGACACACTGCGCGCGCTCTCCGCCCGGCTGGACGAGGCGAGCGCCACCCTCACCGCCGTGTCGCACACCGTCACCGCCAGCGATCCGGCCCAGGCCGCGTTCGGCGCCGACGCCCCCGGTCGCCCCGGCGAGATCGGTCGCGCGCTGCACCGGCAATGGACCACCGCCACCGACGATCGGGCCCGGGAGGCCCGCGCCGCCGCCGGTCGGCTGGCCGCCGCCGCCGCGGCTGTCCGGGAAGCCGCCGACCGCTATGCCGACGTCGACCGGGCGGCTCGCCGCCGGCTCGCCGGGGAGCCGTGATGGACGCACTGGACCGGCTCGCCGAGCCTGGCCTCGACCTGCTGCGCAGGGTGGACACTCTGATCGCCGCTGGCGTCCCGGAGGGGCACCGCGTCTGGCCACTGCTACGCCGAATGCAGGTGCTGCCGGGCAACGCGGTGCGCGGCTTCCTCGACCTCCATCCCGCGCCGCTCGCCGGCGCCGGGCACGCGGTGCGCCGGCTGGTCCGGGGGTACGACGACGTCTCCGCCGCGCTCACCGACGGCGTGCTCTGGTCCGGCCCGGCCGCCACGGCGTACGGGCAACAGCGGGCGGCACTGCTGCGCCACCTCGACGAGGGGCCGGACAGCCTGGTCGGCCGGCTGGAATCCACCGCTGGGTACGCTGACGCGCTCGCCGACTGGGTGGAGGGCAGCCGGCTCGCCCTGGCCCGGACGTTGGCCGACGTGCTCCGCTCGGCCGAGGCGGTAGCCGTGGTCTCCGCCACCGCCACAGGGGTGTTGACGCGCCCCGGACCGGTGGGTCCCGGTGTGGCCGACGCGGCTGAGATCGCCGCGCGGGTGCTGGCGGTGCTCTGCGTCGCGTACGACGGTGCGGAGACGCTGCTGCGTCAGTGGGCGCCGAGCCTCGCTGAGGCTGCATGGCGGCCGTCGGTGGACGGGCGACCCCGCTACGACCAGCCCACCCGGGTCGGCTGGTAGCCGGTCCGGGCGTCCGTAGCGGTCTCCTACCCAGGCCCGGATTCAACCGTCCGGGCGAGGAGCAACGGCACGACGGGCCGCCCGGCAACAGGTCGGGTCGACGGTCATGGATGGCAGCGGGGTGTAGTCGTCCGACGACGGTCGACGCGCCCCACCGCAGCGGACCGTCGTAGGGTGGGGGGATGGGCATGCTCTGCGCGGTCAGCTTCAACCGGTACGGGCGCCTCTACTATCTCGACCCCGGTGAGTCGCGTCCGCAGGTGGGCGACAAGGTGCTGGTGCCCACCGACGACGGGCCCGAGGTGGCGGAGTGCGTGTGGGCGGCGCAATGGGTGACCGAGGAGACCGACGGCTTCCCCCGGTTGGTGGGCCTGGCCGGCGACGACGACCTACGCCGCGACGAGGCGCTGCGTCGGCGTAAGGCCGAGGCCAAGGTGGCCGCGAAACGGCTGATCCGCTCGCACGGCCTGCCAATGAAGGTGGTGGCCGTCGACCATGTGCTCGGCTCCGTCGAGGGCGGCGGCGAGCGCAGCACCGTGTACTTCACCGCCCCGCACCGGGTGGACTTCCGCTCCCTGGTCCGCGACCTGGGCGCGACCCTGCACTGCCGGGTCGAGCTGCGCCAGCTCTCCGCACGCGACTCGGCGCGGGTGCAGGGCGGCATCGGCTCCTGCGGTCGGGACCTGTGCTGCGCGACGTTCCTCACCGACTTCGAACCGGTGACCATCCGGATGGCGAAGGACCAGGACCTCCCGCTGAACCCGCTGCGCATCTCCGGCGCGTGCGGCCGGTTGATGTGCTGCCTGAAGTACGAGCACCCTCTGTACCAGCGCTTTCAGGAGACTGCCCCCTCGGTCGGCAGTCGGGTCTCCACGCCGGAGGGCGACGGCCGGGTCGTCGGCCACAGCGTCCCCCGCGACGCGGTGACGGTACGGCTCGACGCGGACGGCTCCCGGTGCTCCTGCTCCCGCGCCTCCGTCTGCGCCCCCCGCCAAGCCCACGACCAGCACTACACCCCCTAAACCCCACCCCCACCCCTTGTGCCTCGCTCCGTTGATCATGAAGTTATTGCCATCTTGCTCGGCGTGTCGGGGCAATAACTTCATGATCAACGCGGGTGGGCGCGGGGGTGGGTGGGGTGGGTGGGCGCGGGTGGGTGGGTGGGTGGGTGGGGGTTAGTGCAGGACTGTGGGGGGTTCGGCTAGGCGGGGGGTTAGAGGGGTTTTCGGGGTTAGCCAGCTTGCTGTGGGGGACTGGTCGGGGTTTACCTGCCAGTTGCGGGAGACCCGGTCTACCGCGATCGGGTAGACGGTCAGCGTCCCGTCCGGGTCGATGCGCAGCCGCAGGAACACTTTGGAGTCCTCGATGCCCTGGCCGGCGAAGAGTTCGTTGACGTTCACCCCGAACGAGCTCGCCACCAGCAGATATGCCGCCACCAGCTGGCTGGCGACCAGGCCGATCACCGGGCCGTAGAGCACCACTGCGGCGACCGCCGGCAGCGGCCACGGCCAGTGGTAGAACGGCAGCGCCAACCACGCCCAGGTGCCGGCCGCGGCAAGGGCCACATGTGCCACGCCGTGGCCGACGCCGAGGATCCAGTGCCGTGCGTGCCGTTTGCCGCTCGCGCTGGGCGGCTTGGCGAACAGGGCCGCCGCCAGCACTGTCACGAGCACCATCAGCACCAGCGGGACGCTGAACAGCCGCTGGCTGGTGCTGTCGGCCCAGTTGGCCGTCGCACCCGCCATGGCCAGCATCAACAGGGTGTGCAGAATGCCGAGCAGCGTGGCGAAGCCCGGATTGCGGAACGGCAGCCGGGAGAACGCGCCCCAGCCGTAGCGACGGGAGCGGGCTGCGTCCGGATAGCGGGCCACCAGGTCGTACGGCCGGGCGGAGCTGGCCCGCCGTGCCAGCGTGTCCCGCGGCGGCACCTCGATGCGCTCCGGCAGCTTGTGGGTGGGGTAGAGGTACGCGCCGCCGCCGCCGCATGTGATCAGTTGCCGGTCCGGCCCGGAATAGCGGGCGTAGTGGTGCAGGTCGCCGGAGAGCAGCAGCCGCACCTGCCCCCCGGTCGGGTCGATGATCGTCCGGATGAAGTAGTCGATCGAGTCGTACGCCGTCGGGTTGTCGGCAGCCTTGACCCAGGTCGGAGCCGGCGCCGCAATGATCACCTTCGACTCCGGGCCGAGCCGCCGGGCCACCTCGTCGAAGTAGGCCAGTTGCGGGTCGTCCAGGTACGAGCCGGACTGGTCATCCACGCCGAGCAGCCACCAGCCGGCCGGCAGCTCCACGGCGAAGTACGACCGTGACTGCCCGGTGCCCCACCCGGCGAAGTGGCGGTCCCGGGAGCGGACGAACAACCGCAGGAATGCCGTCAGGCCGTCGTACCAGTCGTGGTTGCCCGGCACCGCGAAGAGCGTGGGCTTCTCGGGCGGCGCCGTTGGCAGCGCGGCCTGGTAGGGGCCCTTGCACCGGTTCTCGTACTCCTCGTAGGCCGCCGACGGGTAGACCTGGTCGCCGCCCATCACCAGGGTCTGCGCCCGGGGCAGCCGGTGCCCGTCCACCGACAGCTCCGGCTGCGTCAGCAGGTACGCCACGGAGTACGTGGCGTTGAAGCCGTCACCCAGGTCGGCCACGTAGTCGAGCCACAGCCCGCCGTCCGGTCCGACCTGGCGGAAGACGTCGTCGCCGAACGCGTTCTGCAACTCGCGCTTGTCCAGGTACGCACCGAACAGCACCGCGAGCAGCGTCCGGATGCCGGTGCTGATCAGCAGGAACGGGGCCAGCCATGGCACCGGCTTGCGTGGCGTGAAGCCCAACTCCAGCGGGTCGGTGCTGCGCGGGCGGTGGGCGGCGCGTTCGCCGCCCGGCGGGCGGGCAGGACGCTCCGGGTGGGGGGAATCGTCGCGTTCGTCGCTCACCCGCCGCAGCGTAGTCCCGCCCCCCGATCACCCGCTGTCCGGTAAACGGCTGGATGGCGGCCGATGTCCGGTTGGCGACGGCCCGACTGGTCGGGGTATCCCGTTCGAGCGGTGGGCGGGTGGTGCCGTACACTTGCTGATCGTTGCCGCCTTAGCTCAGTCGGCTAGAGCGACGCACTCGTAATGCGTAGGTCGACGGTTCGATTCCGTCAGGCGGCTCGGCACGGAAGCCCAGGTCATCGACCTGGGCTTCGCCGTTTCCCAGGGCCAATCAGGTTGCTCGACCAAGTCGGGGATGCTCCCGTTGGTCATCACTCACGACCGAGGGGCGTTGGTCGGCAGCCGCTACCGCGCCGCCGTGGACGTCGCCGTCAACGGAGCGCCAGGCCCGTGGTGCCCGGCCAGGAGATTCGCCGGCGCCGACTGAGCTTTCCGCAGCACACCGGTGGAGCCATTGGGCGCGCCCGGCCCGACGGAGCGTCGAGCCGGGCGCGATCAGGTGCCTATGCCACGAAGTGGGAACGGCGTCGGCGTGCGATCAGGTAGCCCCCGCCGCCGAGGAGCAGAAGTGCACCACCAATGCCGGCCAGGGTCGTGGTGTCGGCACCGGTCACGGGCAACCCGCCGCCCTCGCCGCCCGGAGCGCCGGGGGTGGTGGAGGAAGTGGAGGTCGGTGCGACGGTCGTCGTGGCGCTGGGCGTGGCGCTCGGTGTCGTCGTGGGCTGAGACGTCGGCGTCGGCGTGGGCTGAGACGCGCAATCAAGTGCCCGGGCGGCGTACAGGCCGTCGTTCAGGTAATCCAGGTAGCCATCGACGGCCCCCTCGTCGAGCACCTTCTGCGTGGCCGCCTTCACGTTGGGGCCAGCGCCCGTCAACGTCCGGACCACCGAGATCCGCAGAGCCGTCGACCAGGCCTGCTGAACCTCCGTCTTGAGGAATGCGCGGAGCTCATCCGAACTGCCGTCCAGCCGCTTCTGGATGATGTCAGGCAGAACGGGCAACGAGTCGGCGTTTGCCGCAGTCAGGATCTGGCCGGTCAACACCCGCAGTTCCACAGTGGTGGCGGTATCCAGGTCGATGGTGATCAGCTTGCGGATGTCCGTGTACGACTTGCGTTCGACGGTTTGGCAGGCATCGATTGGCCCGGGCGATTCGACTTGAGCCATCGCCGGTGCCGCCGGAATCAAAAAGGCCAGTGCCATTAGGGCACCGGCTGGGACCTTCCATCGCATGTAGATCTTCCTCCCCGTTGCAGATCAGAACATGGAGATGCTATCGACAGCGGGTGGAAAAGCAAGAAGGGATGGACGATCTTCAGCGCGCAATCGGCAACTCGCAGCACAGGGAAGCTACTCAAATCCCTCTACAGGGGATGAAAGCCCACACCTAGATCATTTCGCTGGGAACGAGTAACCGGCACGGGTTCCCGGCGTCGATCCCGCAGCACCCGCTGACGCACTCGACCTGCAGAAGATGATGCATTTGCTCAGGGGCAACGGTATTTCGACCGACACTTCCGCCATTGCCGATCCTTCGGTCGCGCCCGCCGAAACCGTTCCCTGACGGGCAGCTTACGAGTGGCTGGTGGCAAGTGCGGCAGCCACACGTGACGCCTCGCGTCGACCCTGGTCTCACCGGTGCGCTGGAGAGCGGCGTGGCGCAGCTCGCGGCGACGGCGTCCACGAGGGGGACCCCGGTGACTGTACGAGGTGCGGGTTTCTGCCAACCAGTCGTCAACGTCCGCCCGGAGACGCTAGGTCAGAGGGGAAAGTCGCGACGCTTGAGCTTTGCCATCCGGCCGTCCGGGTGATGCCAGACGACACCCTCCCAATCCGGGTGAGCCAGCAGCCACTCGCGCAGCCCGTCGTGGTCCAGCGGTGCCTTCTTCAACTCATCGACGTCGTCGCTGGCGCAGAAGCCGTGGCGGATGAGCTGGTGGCCCGTGACCCGCTCCGGGTTGCCGTTGACCTTCGGCCCGACCAGCTCGTAGGTCGCACCGAGCTGAGGGCCGGCGATGCGATCGGCGTCGATGATCGCTTCGAGAGCCTCGGCATGGAACGTGGCGAAGGCCGACTGCTCGATCGGCTCCCAGCCGACGGTCTTGCCGGTCGCGTCATCGGTCATGACTGGCTGGTACCCCGGCGGTGTGGCCCTGCCCGGCTTCACCTCACGGCGGGCCGACCAGCGCTCCCCGTCGTACATCACGCAGGTGCCGTCGTACTTGCGGGTGGCGGTCCCCTCGCCGTCGAGCACCCACTGGCAGTCCGGGTGGACATCCGATGTCACCCGACGCATGTCGTCGGGGTCGCGTCGGAACAGGGTCGGGATCTTCCGCACGCTCGGCGTCCTTTCCTGTCCGGCAGTCGTTGGTCGGCCGGCTTCGCACAGCATGAAGGAGCGGTGCTGCCGGCCGCCATGTCTTATCGTGACTCCGCGAGCCGGGCCCGGAGCGGTCACTGCGCGACGGTGCCCGTCCGACGATCTGGAGGCTTCCGCCCATGACCTTCGTACCGATGACCATCAGCCTGCCCATCGCCGACCGTGCCACCTCGTACCGCTTCTACCGCGACGGTCTCGGCCTCGACGCCGTCGGCGAGCTGGCCGACGACGGCCTCCCGGAGCCGTTGCAGTTCGTCGTCAACGACGGTCTGCGGCTGATGCTGATCCCGACCGGGGGCTTCGGTTGGGTGATCGGCCAGCACGAGGTCGCCACACGGGGGCAGAGCGAGTGCGTGCTCAGCCTCGGCGTCGCCTCGCCCACCGACGCGGATGCGATCGTCGAGCGGGCGCGTGCCGCCGGCGGCGAGGTGATCACCGAGCCGAAAGCCCAACCCTGGGGGTACGCGGCTGTCTTCGCCGATCCCGACGGTCACCTGTGGATGGTGTCGACCGCCCCGTAGTGAGCCCGCCCCAGGCGACGGAAGTGTCGGTGGTGGTCGATACGGTCCGGCGGTGACCATGACCACCGATGCCGCACCGACGATGCCCACCCCTGCCGACGAGGCCCGACTGTGGTCGCTCATCGAGTCGGCGTGGGCCGAGTTGGGCCCCGAGCCCCTGGCGCTGCGGCAGGCCCTCGTCGAGCGCGACCCCGCCGACGAGGACGACGGCCCGTCCTTCGCGATCGGCGACTGGCTGGACCCGTTCCTGGACCGTCTCGGTCACCTGAGTGCCGAGCTGACCGGGCCCGAGCTGACCGACCTCGACCGGGTGGTGGAGCGCAAGCTGCACGACATTGATCGGGAGGACATCCACGAGGTGACCGACGGGTCCGACGACGGTTTCCTCTATTGCCGGGGGTTCATCGTCGCTCTCGGCCGGGCATACTACGAGGCCGTCTGCGCCAACCCCGCCATGGCTCTGCTGGATGCCGACTGCGAGGAGATGTGCTATTTCTTCTCCCACCTGCACAACGAGCGGTTCGGTTCCTGGCCGGAGACCGGCTCCGGCATCTCCCGCGAGTCGTTTGGCAATCCCGCTGGCTGGTCGGCCTGACGGCGGCACCGTCGACAGTGGTCCGGGGGAGTCAGACGTAGGTCTTCGTCGCGTACTCCGGGCCGTAGTGCCGTTCCAGGTCTTCGAGGCTCTCCATCGGCGCCTCGACCTCCTTGATCAGGCGTGCTCGCGACGGCAGCGCGTCGGGCTGCCAGGTTTCCGGCCGCCACAACGCGGACCGTAGGAACGCCTTCGCGCAGTGGTAGAAGATCTGTTCGATCTCCACCACCACGGCGAGCACCGGCCGGTGCCCCTTGACCACCATGTCGTCGAACCACGGTGCGTCGCGGACCAGGCGGGCGCGCCCGTTGATCCGCAGGGTGTCGGTCCGCCCCGGGATCAGGAAGAGCAGCCCGATGTGCGGGTTGTCGAGGATGTTGCGATAGCCGTCGGCCCGCCTGTTGCCGGGCCGCTCGGGCAGCGCGATGGTCGTGTCGTCCAGCACCAGGGCGAACCCGGCCGGGTCGCCCTTGGGGGAGACGTCGCAACTGCCGTCCGCGCCGGCCGTGGCCACCAGACAGAACGGTGCGGCGGCGAGCCAGTCCCGGTCCCGCTCGTGCAGGCGGGTGCGTTCCTTGTCGGCCGCCCGCGCGGTCGGCACCCCGAGCAGGTCGCGCAACTCCTCGTGCGAGGTGATCTCCACCGTCACGTTGATCCTCCCTCAGGCGTTGAGCCGGTGGCGGGCACCACCATTCGTCAGCCTAGGTCGGGGTGACCAGCGCGAGGTTTGTGCCGGGTTGCCGGGGGTACGGCCCCATCCGACGCGCCCGCCGCAAACGAGACCGTTCCGCAGGACGCCGATCAGTGGAGGCCGGGAGATGGAGAGCCGACTCAAGGTGCTGGGTCACCCAGTCCATCCGATGCTGGTCATGTTCCCGGTCGCGTTGCTGGTCACCGCGGTGCTGTTCGACGTGGTGGACACCGTGGGCGGTCCCGACTTCCTCGGGGAGGTCGCGTACTGGAACATCACGGTCGGCCTGATCGGCGGCCTGCTCGCCGCGGCGGCCGGCTCGTTCGACCTGCTGGCCATCCCGACCGGCACCCGCGCCAAGCGGGTGGGCCTGCTGCACGCGGGCGCCAACGTCGCGGTGATCCTTCTCTTCGCCGCCGTGTGGGCGGTACGGCTCAACGCGGACTCCCGGGCTGCTGGTGGCGCGCTGATCGCCATCGAGGTGGTCGCGGTGGCGATCCTCGGCATCAGCGCCTGGCTCGGCGGCGAGTTGGTCGACCGGCTCGGTGTGGGCGTCGACCGAGATGCCGGCCTGGACGCGCCCAGCTCACTACGACCGTCGACGGCCAAGCAGCGGATCGGAGAGATGTGATGAGTGAGCAGCAGGCCAGCGGCTTCGGGCGGGGATGGCGGGGCAGCCGGCAGCAGGGCTGGGACCCGATGGGCGAGCTGCAGTCGCTGCGCGCCGAGCTGAGCCGCCTGGTCGGTGGTCGGGCCGGGGCGTCCGACGTCGAGCTGACCGAGACCTCGGACGGCTGGGAGGTCGTCGTCCGGCTGCCCGGTGTCGCGCCGGAGGAGGTGGCGGTCGAGCTGGACGACCGGGAGCTGTGCGTGCGGGCCCGCTCCGAGGCGGAGGTCAACGCCGACCAGGGCATCCCCGGCGGCTTCGAGACCCGCGGCTTCGAATACCGCGTCAACCTGCCGTCCCGGGTCGACCCGGACGCCATCGACGCCGTGATGGACCATGGCCTGCTCCGGGTCCGTTTGCCCCGGGCGACACGGCCCACGCCGCGCACCATCACCGTCGGTCGCACCGGTCCGCGTTCCGGCGACTACTCCACTGGTACGCCGATGCCGGCCGATCCCGCTGCGGACCGGGAGCTGCACCGGCCGGACACCGTCGACGAGATCGACCGGCCGTAGCGGGGCTGCGTGGTAACCCCGTCTCTGCTCGGCCCGACCGCCGAGCGTGTCCCCGACGTGCGGCGGATCGCCGTGCTGCGCGCCAACGCGCTTGGCGACTTCGTGTTCGCCCTGCCGGCGCTGGACGCCCTGCGTGCCGCGTACCCCTCGGCGGAGATCGTGCTGCTCGGCGCGCCGTGGCACGCGAAGCTCTGGCGCGACCGGCCCGGCCCGGTGGACCGGGTGCTGGTGGTGCCGCCGGCACCCGGTATCCGCACTCCGGAGGCGGGTGAGCCGGAGTCGTCGATGGACGACTTCCTGGCGGCTGCCACCGGTGAGGGCTTCGACCTGGCCGTGCAGATCCACGGTGGCGGTGCCAACTCCAACCCGCTGATCAGTCGTCTCGGCGCCCGGGTGACCGTCGGTCTGCGCGCCGAGGACGCGCCGCCGCTTGATCGATGGCTCCGCTACGTCTACTACCAGCACGAGGTGATCCGCTACCTGGAGGTGGTGGCGCTGGTGGGCGCGACGGCGACCGCCATCATGCCGACGCTGGCGGTGACCGACGCCGACCGGACCGAGGCGTTGCGGGTGCTCGGCCCGGCGGGTCGACCGCGGGTGGCGTTGCATCCGGGTGCCACCGACACCCGCCGTCGCTGGCCCGCCGAGCGCTTCGCCGAGGTGGCGCGTGAGCTGCACGGCGCCGGGTACGAGGTGCTGGTCACCGGCACGCCCTCCGAGCAGGAGGTGGTGGACCGGGTGGTCGCTGCGGCGGGGGTGCCGGTCCGACCGCAGGTGGGCACGCTCAGCCTCGGCGGGCTGGTGGGTTGCTACGCCGACTGCGCGCTGGTCGTCTCCAACGACACCGGCCCGCTGCACCTGGCCGCCGCGGTGGGCACCTCGACGGTGGGCATCTTCTGGGTCGGCAACCTGATCAATACGGCCAACCCTTTGCGCGGCCGGCACCGGCCGATCTGCTCCTGGACGGTGCACTGCCCGGTCTGCGGGGTGGACTGCACGCCGGGCATCTATCCGCACCGGCCCGGCGACGGCGAGTGCCCGCACCGGGATTCCTTCGTCACCGACATTCCGGTGATCGAGGTGCTGGAAGCCGCCCGGGAGCTGCTCGCACCGTAGTAACGGCGCTCAGGCCGGCTGTGGGGTGTCCTCGTCGGCGAGGACGACCTCCCACGCCTCGACGTCCCGGTCGGTGACCGTGGTGGGGGACTCCAGGTGGTACGCGCCGCTGGGCAGGATGCCCGCTCCGCCGTACCGGGCCAGCACCGCGAGTTGGGCGGCCACGTCCTCGCCCTGGTGCTTCTCCTGCACCCGCCGCCAGAAGTCGAAGCCACCGGCGTCGACGAGCTTGGCCCGGTCGTAGAGCACACACCCGCCGATCCAGGAGACCTTGTAGGCCCGCCACGCGCCCGGCGGCAACGCCAGGTGTTCGGTGATGTGCAGCAGGTTGGCCGCCGAGTGGATCCGGGCGCGGTTCCACTCCGGGGTGTCGGGTCGGACCCGCTCGGGTGTGGGTGGGCCGATCCACTCCTCGTAATGCCCGTGCGATTCTGGCCGCAGGTCGTCGGCGTACGAGAGCCCGTGCACACCGTTGCCGACGAAACCGCAGCCCAGCTCACCGATCGCGGTGACCAGCCGGTGCAGCGCCCCCGGTTCCAGCCAAATGTCGTCGTCGAGGCTGAGGACGTACCGGGCGGCCGAGGCGGCGAGCAGGTACGCCCGGTGTTCGGCCAACCCCCGGCGGGGCAGCCGGCGGGTCAGCAGCACCGGGTGACCCCGGTGACGCAGCGCCCGGACCATGGTGGCCGCGGCGGGATGCGCGTACGCCGGATCCCCGTCGGACTGGTCGCTGACGACCACCCCGAAGCCGGGCACCCCGTCCTGGGCGGCGAGCCCGCCCAGGGTGACCGCCAGCTCGGCGGGCCGGTTCCGGGTCGGAATCAGCACGTCGACCAGCCGGTCGCTGCGGAACTCCTCCGGGCCGCCGAGGTCGAGAGGGCGGTTCACGACGTCTGGGTGCGGGTGCTCAGCGAGGGGCCGGGCTCCCGGTCCTTGGCGTACGCCGACGGGTCGGGCTCCCGGTCCTTGCTGTGTGACCGGATCCGCTCGATGATCGCCGAGGTGGACCGGTCCGGCACGTACCCCAGGGTGCGCACCTGGCCGCCCAGCCGACGTACCAGTGGCGCCTCCGGCACCAGCTCCGGCGGGTAGTCCCCGCCCTTGACGTAGATGTCCGGCCGGACCGCCTCGATCAGCGCGGCGGGGGAGTCCTCTTCGAAGACCACCACGTGGTCCACGCAGGCGAGCGCGGCGAGCAGGGCACCCCGGTCCTCGACCGGGTTGACCGGCCGGTCCGGGCCCTTCAGCCGGCGTACGCTGCCGTCCGAGTTGACTGCCACGATGAGCAGGTCGCCCAACGCGCGGGCCTGCTCCAGGTAGCGCACGTGCCCCCGGTGCAGCACGTCGAAGCAGCCGTTGGTGAACACCACCGATCGTCCCGCCTCGCGGTACTCGGCGACGATCGCGTCCAGCTCGTCACTGCCGACCAGCGCGGGGTGGCTCGTGGTCTCGCTCGGCTGGTTGAGCGCCGTGAGCAGGTCCTCCCGCCGGCACACGCAGGTGCCGGTGTCGGACACGGTGATGGTGGCCGCCAACTGGGCGAGCTGGGCGGCGGTGGGCAGCGGCGCTTCGGCGGCCAGGGCCAACGTCATCGCTGCCAGGTACGCGTCGCCGGCGCCCACGGCGTGGCTCGCCGGGACCGGGGTGCTGTGGCTGCGTCGCGGCTCCCCGTCGGCGCCGCCGACCACCGCGCCATCGGTGTCCAGGGTGACCGCGACCACGTCGGCGCCGGTGTGCGCCCGCAGCTCGGCCAGGCGTGACTCGGCCAGGACGGCCCGGTCGACTCCCTCCCCGGCCTGGGTGTTCACGGTGACGCCGGTGCCGGTGACGCTGAGCCCGTCGCCGGTGAGTGCCACCCGGCCCTCACCCGGGGTGGGTTCACCGACCGGCCCGGGGCGGTCGGCCCGCGGCGACTCCAGGGTCGGCTCGGCAGGGACATCGTCGGTGCGGGCCTCGCCCGGTGCGGCACCCACGGTCATTTCGGATGGCCCGTCGGATGGGTCGCCGTCGGGGTGTTCCAGGTGCAGTTCCGTCCCGGCCGCCGGTCGGGTCGTGCCGCCGGCCCGCGCCAGCAGCCGGGTCGCCTCGGCGAAGCTGGGTGTGACCACGGTCGGCGCGAGGCCCCGCCAGTCGGCCAGGTCGTGGGCGTCCAGCGCGACCGTGGCGTACCGCTCGCGTTGCTCGACCAGCCACGCGCGGACCGGCGCGGGCAGCGCACCCAGGCCGTAGTCGCAGACCACGAGGGTCGGCGCCTCCCCACCGGCGGCGGCGCGCAGCTCCTCGGTGGCGCAGTCCAGGGCGGTGAGCAGCCGGGTCACGCCCTCCGGGTCGAGTGCGTCGTCCGGGTCGCCGGAGTCCTCGCGCAGCAGGATCTGGTTGCCGGCCAGCATCCGCCTCTTCACCGGGGTGGGCCGACCGGGCTGGTTGACCGTGCGGTCCCAGACGCCGGCGCGGTCCAGGCAGTCGTGCAGTTCGTCGCCGGCCACGTCGGCGCCGACCGGTGCCACCAGCACCGCCCGGCCGCCCAGGGTGGCGACGTTGACCGCGGTGTTCGCGGCCCCACCGGCGGCGGAGATCCGTCGACGCAGGGTGAGGACGGGGGCGGGCGCCTCCCGGCAGAGCCGGTCGGAGTCGGCGAACCGCCATTCGTCCAGCATGGCGTCGCCGACGATCAGGACTGGGCGTCCGAGCCAGCTCTCCACGACGGTGGCGAGCCGGCGCTGTTCCGCTGCTGCTCCTGCCATGCCTCCCCGGGTCCCCAGCGCCCCCACGGCCAAACCCCGCGCGGCGACCGGTCGGACCTGCGGTTTCGTCAACCAGGTGTTCCTCCTGGCACGGCTGGGCTGTTTCGGGCGTTCGGGGTCGGGAAGGGAGTTGAGGTATCCCCGGAGAGGAGATGTACCGACATGGCAGCGACATTGCAGGGCAAGCGGATCGCCTTCCTGGCCGCCGACGGCGTCGAGGAGGTCGAGTACGTCCAGCCGCGCGAGGCGGTCGAGAACGCCGGCGCGACGGTCGAGCTGGTCTCGCTCAAGCCCGGTTCCATCCAGTCCTTCAACCACCTGGACCAGTCCAAGACGTACGACGTGGACGTGACCGCGGACCAGGCGGACGCCGGCGGCTACGACGCGTTGGTGCTGCCCGGAGGGGTGGCGAACCCGGACTTTCTGCGGAGCGACCCGGACGCGGTGCGGTTCGTGAAGGCGTTCTTCGACGCGGGCAAGCCGGTCGGGGTGATCTGTCACGGCCCGTGGACGCTGATCGAAGCGGACGTGGTGCGTGGTCGGCGGCTCACCTCCTGGCCCAGCCTGCGTACCGACCTGACCAACGCCGGCGCAACCTGGGTCGACGAGGAGTGCGTCACCGACGGCAACCTGACCAGCAGCCGCAAGCCCGACGACCTCCCGGCCTTCTGCCAAAAGATCACCGAAACCTTCGCCCGCCCCTAATCCCTGTTGATCAAGAGGTTTGCGTCACGACGCGCGCGTGAACTGACGCAAACCTCTTGATCAACAAGAGGGGTTTCCCGTTCGGGCGCATGTTCTGCGGCTTGCGGGATAGAAGGGCACATGACCACCGAAGCCTCCGCCGCGCCGGTGCTGAATCGTCAGCAGATCCGGCTGCTCATGATCGGTCTGATGACCGGCATGCTGCTGGCCGCCCTCGACCAGACCATCGTCGGTACGGCCCTGCCGACCATCGTCGGCGAGTTGGGCGGGATCAACCACTACTCGTGGGTGGTGACCGCGTACCTGCTCGCCTCGACCGCGTCGACGCCGCTGTACGGCAAGATGGCCGACCTGTACGGGCGTCGCCCGGTCTTCCTCTTCTCGATCGGCACGTTCCTGGTCGGGTCGTTGCTGGCCGGCCTGTCGCAGAACATGACCCAGCTGATCATCACCCGGGGTATCCAGGGCATCGGCGCGGGTGGTCTGCTGACACTGGCGTTCACCATCATCTCGGACGTGGTGTCACCCCGGGAGCGGGGCCGCTACCAGGGCCTCTTCGGCGCGGTCTTCGGGATCTCGTCGGTGGCCGGGCCGCTGGTCGGTGGTTACTTCGCGGAGACCGACTGGCGGTGGATCTTCTACATCAACGTGCCGCTGGCGATCCTCGCCATCATCGTCTGCTACCACGTGATGCGGCTGATCCCGTTCGAGCGCCGGGACCACGCGATCGACTGGCTCGGCGCCGGCCTGCTGGTCGCCGGGGTGAGCTGCCTGCTGCTCGCGCTGAGCTGGGGTGGCAACGAGTACCCCTGGGGCTCCGGCGTGATCATCGGCCTCTTCGTCGCGGGCGCGGTGCTCGCCGTGCTCTTCGTGCTCCAGGAGGCCCGGGTCGCCGAGCCCATCCTGCCGCTGCGGCTGTTCCGCAGCGCGACCTTCGCGCTCGCCAACTCGGCCGGCTTCGTGCTCGGCCTGGTGATGTTCGGGTCGATCATCTTCATCCCGCTGTACCTGCAGATCGTCAAGGGCGCCTCGCCGACCCGAAGCGGTCTACTGATGCTGCCGATGATGGCCGGCATCATCGTCACCTCGATCCTCACCGGGCGGGCGATGAGCCGGATCGGCCGGTACAAGTGGTTCCCGGTGGCCGGGTCGGTGACCCTGGTGGTGGGCATGCTGCTCTTCACCCAACTGCACGTGAACACGTCGCTCTGGCTGGCGTTCGGCTTCATGGTGGTGATCGGGGTCGGCCTGGGTCTGTGCATGCAGTCGCTGATTCTCGGCGTGCAGAACGCGGTTTCCGTCCGTGACCTGGGCGCCGGCACCTCCTCGGCGACGTTCTTCCGGTCGCTGGGTGGATCGTTCGGGGTGGCGATCCTCGGTACGGTGCTCTCCTCGCGACTCAATTCGCAGCTCGCCGACCGGCTGCCCGGCGCGATCGCCCAACTGCCACCGGACCAGCGGGCCGCCGTGACGGCCAGCGGCGGCACGAACATCTCGATCAACGACCCGGCGACCATCCTGGCCCTGCCCGGTGCGGTCCGGGGCGCCATCCAGACGTCCTTCGTGGAGTCGCTGCACCTGGTCTTCCTGACCACCGGTCTGATCGCCATCGTGGCGGTGCTGGTCACCCTGGCGATGCCCAACGCTCAGCTGCGGGGCGCCGGCCCGGAGGGCGCCACCGGCGGTGCCGACCCGCTCGGCGGTGAGGCGCCGGCGCCGGGCGGAAAGCCGCTGACGCGCGAATCCAAGGAGGAGGCGGCCGCCGACATGGAGGCCAAGTCCCAGACGATGATCTGATCGCGTCCACGTCGGCCGCCCCGGACTGGTCGGGGCGGCCGATGAGGGCGATCAGGGCTCAGGCGGGACGGCGGTAGGCGCCGTACCACCAGGTCGCGGCCAGTTCCCGGGCGGCCGCCGCGTCGGATTCGGGGTCGGCCGGGGTCGCGCTGACGTGGTGGGCGAGGAACCGGTCGCCGCCGAGCACGATCAGCTGGCTCGCGGCCGCCGTGTCCAGGCTCACCGGAGTACGCCCGTCCTGCTGCTCGGCGCGGAGCACCTCCGCGGTACGTGCCACGAACTGCCTCAGCCCGGCTGCCCAGTACTCCCGGACCACCTCGTCGTACGCGGCGACCTCGCTGATTGCCGCGAGCACCGGGGCGTACGTCCGGTAGATCCGGATCACATCGGCAAAGACTTCGATGAGCGATTCGAGCTGGTCGCCGGGGCCGGACGGTTCCCACTCGCGGATGCGGTCGAAGGAGGTCTCCCGCATGGTGCCGGCGAGGCGCATGAGCAGCTCGCTCTTGTCCCGAAAGTGGGTGTAGAAGGTTGACCTGGCCACCCCCGCCTCGGCGGCGATGCGCTGGACGCCGAGGTCGGTGAAGCGGACCCCCTGCTGAAGCAGCCGCTCGGTGGCGGCCAACACCCGCGCTTCGACGGCGGCCCGACCGTCGGGGTTGCGCGGGCGGCGTCGGGTGATCGAGGGCATGGTCGGAATCCTAGGTGGCCGGGTGCTGGAGGGGCGACGTACGCTGATTGCCGGACACACTGTCCGACATAGTGACCACGGAGTCCTGACCTCGGCCTCCGACCCATCACAAGGAGCAACACACGTGAAGTACCGACTGCTGGGCAACACCGGGGTGTACGTCTCGGAGATCTCGCTCGGCGCGATGACCTTCGGTGGCAGCGGGCACCCGCTGTGGGGCACCCTCGGCGGACTGGCGCTGCCCGAGGCGCAGCGGATGGTGGACACCGCGCTCGACGCGGGCGTCAACTTCGTCGACACCGCCGACGGCTACAGCGACGGCGAGAGCGAGGAACTGCTCGGCCGGGCGCTCGGCAAGCGGCGTCGCGACGTCGTGCTGGCGACGAAGGTGCACTCCCGGACGGGGCCCGGCCCGAACGACGTCGGCACCTCCCGGCTGCACATCATGCAGAACCTGGAGGACAGCCTGCGCCGGTTGGGCACTGATCACATCGACCTGTATCAGATCCACAACTTCGACCAGGTCACCCCGATGGAGGAGATGCTGCGCGCGCTCGACGACGCGGTCCGGCAGGGCAAGGTCCGCTACATCGGCGCCGCCAACTTCGCCGCCTGGCAGATGTCCAAGGCGCTGGGCATCTCCGCCCGGGAGAAGTTGGCCAGCTTCGTCTCGGTGCAGGAGTACTACTCCCTGCTGGGTCGGGACGTGGAGCGCGATGTGGTGCCGATGGCGCTCGACGAGGGCATCGGGCTGACCGTGTGGAGCCCGCTCGCCGGTGGTTTCCTCTCCGGCAAGATCAGCCGGGACGGCGCCGTCGCCGACAGCGGTGCGCGCAGCGCCCAGCCCGGTTACACCAGCTTCACGCCGTTCGACCCGGAGCACGCCTTCGGGGTGGTCGACGTGCTCAAGGGCGTCGCCGAGCGGCACGAAGTCAGCCCGGCCCGGGTGGCGGTCGCCTGGCTGCTGTCCCGCCCGGCCGTGACCAGCGTGATCGTCGGTGCCCGCAAGCAGGAGCAGTTGGTGGACAACATCGCCGCCTCGGACCTCACACTGACCGAGCAGGATCTCACCGAGCTGGACGAGGCCACCAAGCTGCCGGTCGCGTACCCGAACTGGATCCAGGAGGGGTTCTTCGCCGGGCTGCGCCACCCGCAGTGAGGCACGGCCCCCGGGGTCGGTGACTCCGGGGGTCGACCTACTTCAGGATCAGCCGGTTGGTCTGCTCGAAGACGTCCAGGTCGGCCAGGGTCTCGTTGACCGAGGCGGAGAGCGGGGCGGGGAACCGGTCGCGGGGGAAGAAGCCGGAGTCGGTGGTCTCGTCGGTGACCCGGGCCAGCTGCCCGTCCCACTCCTCCACCTTGAACGCCGTGGTGAAGACCTGGTACGTGTGTCCGTACATGTTGGTGCTCGTCCGGTCCGGGCCGGTGTAGAGGGCGAACGCGCAGACCCGCAGCGCGCGTAGCCCGGTCTCCTCGCGGACCTCGCGGACCGCGCAGTCGGCGATCGACTCGCCCAACTCCATCGCCCCGGCCGGCATGGCCCACTGGCCGTTGTCCGAGCGTTGGATCAGCAGGATGCGTCCGGCGTTGTCGCTGACCACGGCGCGGGCGCCGACGAACATCAGCGTCCGATCCCCGGCGAGTGCGCGTAACTGCCCCACGTACGAGTCGGCCCAGGAGATGCTCACCTGCGACAACTTACGGGGGTTCCCAACGTGTGACCGCCGACACTAGCTTGTTACCCATGCGTAGCACGATGATGGACGCCCCCCTGCAGATCTCCCGGATCCTCGACCACGGGGCACGAGTGCACGGCACCGCCGAGGTGGTCACCTGGACCGGCGCGGAACCCCGCCGGATGACGTACGCCGAGGTGGGCCGGGCCGCCGCCCGGCTGGCACACGCGCTGCGCGACGAGTGCGGTGTGACCGGCGACGAGCGGGTCGCCACCTTCATGTGGAACAACAACGAGCACCTGGTGGCCTACTTCGCGGTGCCGAGCATGGGTGCGGTGCTGCACACGCTCAACATTCGGCTCTTTCCCGACCAGGTCGTCTACATCGCCAACCACGCCGAGGATCGGGTGGTGCTGGTCGACAGCACGCTCATCCCGCTGCTGGCCCGGGTGATCGGCGAGCTGACCACGGTGCGGCACGTGGTGGTGGTCGGTGGCGGCGACCCGGCGCCGCTGGTGGCGGCGGCCGGGGACCGGATCACCGTGCACCACTGGGACGCGCTGCTCGCCGACCGGCCCGAGGTGTACGACTGGCCCGAGGTGGACGAGCGCGACGCCGCGGCGCTCTGCTACACCTCGGGCACCACCGGCAACCCGAAGGGCGTGGCCTACTCGCACCGGTCGATCTACCTGCACTCGTTGCAGGTCTGCATGCCGGAGGGTTTCGGTCTCGGGCCGACCGACCGGGAGTTGGCCATCGTGCCGATGTTCCACGCCATGTCGTGGGGTCTGCCGTACGCGGCCTTCCTCTCCGGCGCGTCGCTGATCATGCCGGACCGGTTCCTCCAGGCCGCGCCGATCGCCGAGATGATCGTCGCCGAGCGGCCCACCCTGGCCGGTGCGGTGCCGACCATCTGGACCGATCTGCTGGCCTACCTGGACACCCACGACGTGGACACCTCCTCGCTCACCGAGGTGATCGTCGGCGGCTCGGCCTGCCCGCCGGCGTTGATGCACGCGTTCGACGAGCGGCACGGGATCGACGTCATCCACGCCTGGGGGATGACCGAGATGTCCCCGCTGGGGTCGGTCTCGCGTCCGCCCGCCGGCACGACGGGCGAGCAGGCGTGGCGCTACCGCTACACCCAGGGTCGGGTGCCGGCGGGCGTGGAGGCGCGGATCGTCGGCCCGTCGGGCGAGCCGTTGGCCGCCGACGGCACGGCGGTGGGCGAGCTGGAGGTCCGTGGGCCGTGGGTGACCGCCCGGTACGTCGGTGACGACGCCCCGGACGAGGAGAAGTTCCGCGACGGCTGGCTGCGCACCGGCGACGTGGGCACCCTCTCGCCGGACGGGTACATCACGCTGACCGACCGCGCCAAGGACGTGATCAAGTCCGGGGGTGAGTGGATCTCGTCGGTGGAGCTGGAGAACGCGCTGATGGCGCACCCGGCGGTGCTGGAGGCGTGTGTGGTGGGTGTGCCGGACGAGCGATGGGACGAGCGGCCCCTGGCCACGGTGGTGGTCCGGGAGGGCGTCTCGGTGACCGCGGAGGAGCTGCGGGACTTCCTGGCCGGCTCGGTGGCTCGCTGGCAGTTGCCCGAGCGCTGGGCGTTCATCGATACGGTGCCGAAGACCAGCGTGGGCAAGTTCGACAAGAAGGTCGTCCGTTCGCGGTACGCCGAGGGCGAGCTGACTGTCCGGGAGCTGACAGCGCCGTAACGTTTTCCCCGGCACTGTCGCCTGTTGGGGCAGGGGCGCTTGTGAACATTCCTCCCCAGGAGCGGCCCCGGCGTTCGCACCGCGCCGGGGCCGCCCGTTCCATGCGGAGTGACCCGCACCGTCATTGTTGCGAAACTTGTTCGCCTCTGTCCTGATGACGGGGAAATCGAGTGGTCAGCGATCCGATCAGGCGTCGCTGGTGGTGACGAGCACCTTGCCCACCGTCGAGTCCTCCACCGCCTGATGTGCGGCGGCCGTCTCGGCCAGGGGGTAGTGGTGCAGCGGCAGGCCAGCAGCCGCGCCGACCCGGATCCCACCCTGGTTGGCCGCCGCCGCCACGTCCTTCACGCCCTGCGCCTTGGCCGCCTTCGGCTCCGTGTAGACCAGCACGAACTGCCAGCGCGCGTTCGGCGCCATCATCGGCCGGATCGGGATGGCCACCTCACCCCCGCCGTCGTCGGCGTACATGCAGACCGCGCCGCCGTGCCGCAGCACCTGTACGTCGATCGCGGCATTGCGGGCGGGGGAGACCTCGACGATCGTGTGGACCCCGTCGGAAACGATCTTGTGGACCTCCTCGACCACGTCCTCTTCCCGATAGTTGATGACGTAGGAGGCGCCGGCCGCCGCCGCGAGCTGTGCCTTCTCAGCGCTGCTCACCGTGGCGATCACCGTGGCGTCCGCCCAGCGGGCAAGCTGGATCGCGGCGTTGCCGACCGCGCCCGCCCCGCCCTGCACCAGCACCGTGTGGTCAGCCAGCGCGCCTGGTCGCAGCGCGTCCGGCATGAACTCGCCGGCGGTCAGACAGCGGTGCGCGGTGAGGAACGGGATGCCCAGGGCGGCCCCCACCTCGAACGACGCGTCGCCCAGGCGGACCACCTGCCGGACCGGGACCAGCGTGTACTCCGCCGAAGTGCCCCACGGCCGCTGCCAGGCCGCCTCCCAGATCCAGACGCGCTCACCGATCAGCTCAGCGTCGACACCCTCGCCGACCGCCTCCACCACACCCGCGCCGTCCTGCCCGGGGATCTGCCACCCCTTCGGCGGGGAGCCCCGGCGCGACTTCCAATCCGTCGGGTTGACCCCCGACACCGCCACCCGGACCAGGACCTCGCCCGCGCCCGGCTCCGGCACCGGCCGGTCGACCAGCTCCAGCATCGAAGGGTCGCCGGTGCGCTCGTACACGATGGCTTTCATCCGTCGTCTCCTCAGCCGTCCGGCGCGCGGCACCCGGGTCGAGCACCGCAGGCTGCGGTACCCCGCTCAGTCCCCGTCATGCCGATCCCGCCGGCCCCCGAAAACCGTATAACCGTGCCCAGGTCGGCAGGGACCGGACGGCCGTGACGAGGCGCACGCCAGGCCGGGTCAGTCGGCGAGTTCGTCGATCGTCGCCGGGCTCAACTCATCGATCCGGCCCAGCGTCACCACGGCCAGCCCGGCGGCATCCGGATCCAGCGGGTACGAACCATGCGGCACCGCCACCACCCGCATCCCCGCCGCGGCGGCCGAGCGCACCCCGTTGGACGAGTCCTCCACCGCTACGCAGCGGGCCGGGTCGACGCCGAGGCGCTGCGCGACGCTCAGGTACACGTCCGGTGCCGGCTTGCCCCGCTCGGTCCGCTCGGTGGAGAGGGTCGCGCCGAACGCGTCGGTCAGGCCGGTGGCGGTCAGCGCCGCCTCGATCAGCCGGGTCGGCGACGAGCTGGCCAACCCCAGCGGCCACCGCGCGGCCAGCCGGCGCACGACCTGGTCGGCGCCGTCGATCAGCGGTACGTGGTCCCGGTAGCGTCGGGTCATCTCCTCGACGACCTCGTCGGCGACCTGCTCGGCGCTGCGGTCGACGCCCAGCTCGCCGCTGAGGTAGTGGGCCCACTCGCCGGTGCTCATGCCCATCAGCCGACGTTGCGTGTCCGGCTGCCACGTCCCGCCGTGCGTCGCCACGTACGCCCGGCGGACCTCCTCCCACACCGGCTCGGAATCCACGATCACGCCGTCCAGGTCGAAGACCACCGCATCCGCCACGGGCCCATCCTGCCCGACCGGTGGGTGCCCGGTCAGCCGGGCAGCGCGGGGAGCCCGATCGGGCTCCCCTCCGGGATAACCGTGTGGCAGGACCGGGCCATCGGCTCCAGCAACTCCCGCAGCCGATCCGTGTCGTCCTGGCCGAGCGCTTCCCACGGGTGCTCGGCGGCGCGGTCGGTGGCGTCCTCGACCGCCTGGAACGCGGCCCGGCTGTGGTCGGTGGCCGCGCCGTCGGGGGTCAGCCAGCCCCGTTGCACCAGCCTCTCGCGGGCGGCCCGCCACTGCTCCTCGGACCAGCCCCGGCCGAAAAGATTCACCGGCGACATGCCCTCGGCGACCCGCCAGGCCAGTGTCTCCACCGGGTCCAGGCCGGCGGCCACCAGCGCCGCCACGTGTCCGTCGCCCCGGTGCTCGCGCAGAGTCGTGGCGGCCTGCCAGAGCCGGGCCAGCGGGTATTCCCCGACCGGCAGCGCCGCGTTGACCGCGCCGAGCACCCGGCCGCCGATCTGTACCGCCGAGGCGGCACGTTCCAGCAGATCGGCGGTCTCCGTCAGGTGCGTCTCGGGCAGCTCGTAGGTCAGCTCGGCGAGCGCCTGCACGGCGCCGGTCAGCCGGGCGCGCAGCGCCTCCTGCGGCGTGGCCAACCGCCACACCGCCGGCAGGGCCCGGCTCACCATCGGCGGCGCGAAGCTGAAGAAGGCGGCGATCACCGGGGCAGCCTCGGTGGCGCCCAGCGGCGCGGCCCGGCCGGCGAAGTAGCCCCGCCAGTAGCCGCGCAACCCCACGGCCTCGAACGCGGCGCGGGCCCGGGGGTGGAAGTAGGTGACGGCGTGCACCGCCTCGAAGTGCGTCCACATCAACCGGGCCGTCCGCCCAGGCTCGTCCAGCGCCGTCACATGCACCTCCGCGTCCCGGTCCCGGATGCTCACCCCGGGCGGCTGACCGCCCGGGGTGACGCCGAACCTACTGCCGCAGGGTGACGGGCCGGAAGCCCCATGTGAACAAGTCCATCGCGTCCCGGCGACAACCAGGGCGATCCGGGCAGGTCACTGTGCGGCGAGCACGTCCACCACGAAGCGCAGCGGGCCGGTCGGGCGACCACCGGCGGCGGCCTCGTCGTTGCCGTACGCCAACTCGCCCGGGATGTCGAGCTGCACCCGGCTGCCCACGGTCACGCCGACCAGGCCCTGGTCCCAGCCGGGGATGACCTGGCCCACGCCGATCGGGAAGGAGGCGGGCTGTCCGGCCTTCCAGGACGAGTCGAACTCCTTGCCGTCCTTGTAGAACACCCCCACGTAGTTCGTGGTGATGGTCTGACCCTTCTGCACCGCCGGGCCCGTTCCCTTGATCAGCGGGGTGACCGCGAGCTTCTTGAGGTCACCCGTGCCCGGCGTCACCGCCGGCTTGCTGCCCAGCGCCGGGTCGGCACCCTCGGGCAGCTGCGGAGCGGGGGGTGCGCCGGCCGCGTCGGGGGCCGGGCCGGAGGCGGACGGGGTCGCGTCAGCCTGGGTCGCGGGCTTGTCGTTGCCGCCACCGATCCACACGAAGACGCCGATCAGCAGCGCGGCCACGGCGACGGCGGCGAGGCCACTGGCCCAGGCGTTGCGCTTCCGCTTCGCGTCGGCCGCCTTCTTCTCCGCCAGCTGCGCGGCCAGCCGTCGCCCCGACTTGGTTGCCGGGCTCTGGTCCTGGTCTGCCGACCGGTTCTGCTGCGTCCGCTCGCTCACGTCGTCGACTCCCTGCTGCAAAGGTGTGGCCGGCACCCAGTGCCGGGGGGAAAGCCGACGCACACGGTACTCGCACCAACGCCTCCCGTGCCCGCCGCGGAAGCGTCGGATCGCCCAGCGAGGCAGTTCCGAGGTTTTCCGGGCGTTATTCCGGGACGACCATGAAGTCGGTCACGAACGAGGTCACCCGGCCGTCGGCGGTGCGCCCGATCCAGGTGCCGTAGCAGCCGTCACCCCAACCCGTGGAGACGGTGACGACGTTGGCGCCGGTCGCGTCGTCAAGGACCGCGGTGATCAGCCCTCGGACCGGTGACGTGGGCAGCTCGTCGGGGACGAAGACCTCTTCCACCTGGTCGTACTCCCAGCCTTCCAGGACGCTGAGCGCCGTCGGGTCGGCGAGGGTGCCGGCGCCGGCGTCCACCCCGTACCCGAAGTAGTCGTCCGCGCCGAGTGTGGCGACGTTCTGATCGCCCGCGACAGCCGGCTCCCAGCGGGTGGTCGGCTCGTCGGAGACCACCAGCTCCAGTGCGGCCACCCGCCGGTCCACCTCGGCGTCCTCGCGGAGCACCACGGCCACCCAGGCACGGGCGGGATACCGCCCCGGTGGCACGGTCACCGTGAACGGTTCGGCCTCCGGGCAGACCAGCGGGTCACATCCGACCACCCGGCCGGTCGGCAGCACGATGTCGCCCACCGGGTGGGTCTCGATCAGGTATGCGCCGTGTTCGTCGGTGAAGCGGGCACCGGGCGTCAGCAACCGGTCCAGATCAGGGGTGTACGGCATGAGGGCTCCTCCGGTGGCCAGCGGCCGGCGGAGCGTACCCGGCCCGGGGGACACCGCCTTCGCTGCCGTACGGTCAGGCGCTCTTGCGGGGTGCGGTCTTGCGCGCGGCCGTCTTCTTCGCCGGCTCCGCCTTCTTCGCGGGGGTCTTCTTGGCGGCGGTCTTCTTCGCCGGCTCGGCCGTCTTCTTCGCCGCGGTCTTCTTCGCCGGTGCCTTGGCCGTTTTCTTCTCGGCCGCCTTCTGCGCCGAGCGGGCCGACGAGATGGGTGTCGGCTCACCGCCACCGCCACCACCACGGGCGGGTTGCTCGCCGCGGGCCGCCTTGGCGCGCTCCACCGACGCCTTCAACGCGGCCATCAGGTCCACCGCGGCGGCCGGCGCCTCCTCGACCTCCTCCGGCTGGACGACCTCCCGACCCTCCACCTTGGCGTCGATGACCTCCTGCAACGCCGCCCGGTAGTCGTCGGTGAAGACGTCCGGCTCGAACTCACCGGTCATCGAGTCGATCAGGGAGCTGGCCATCGCCAGCTCCGGCGGGCGCACCTTGAGGTCCTCGTCGAGGAAACCAAAATCCGGGGTACGGATCTCGTCCGGCCAGAGCATGGTGTTGAGCAGCAGCACACCCTCGCGGACGCGTAGCGTGGCGAGCTGCTCCCGCTGGCGCAGCGCCACCTTGACGATGGCCACCCGCTCCGAGTCGATCAGCGCGTCGCGCAGCAGCACGTACGGCTTGGTCGCCGCGCCGTCCGGCTCAAGAAAATACGCCTTGTTGTAGAGGATCGGGTCGACCTGCTCGGCCGGAACGAACTCCAGCACGTCGATCGCACGCGAGCTGGTCAGCGGCAGGTCGGCGAAATCCTCGTCGGTGAGGATCACCATCTCGCCGCCGCCGATGTCGTAGCCCTTGGCGATGTCGTCGTAGGTGACCTCCTCGCCGCAGACCGAGCAGGTGCGCTTGTAGCGGATCCGACCGCCGTCCTCGCGGTGCACCTGGTGGAACCGAATGTCCTTCTCCTCGGTCGCGGAGTAGAGCTTCACCCCGATCGAGACGAGCCCGAACGACACGGCTCCCTTCCAGATGGCACGCATCCTGCGCTCCCTTCCCCGGTATCGACCATGCTCGCATCCGAAAGAACCTGACGCGAGGTGTTCGGCCTGCTACTACAGTCGAGTCGTGCCTGGCGCGCCGCTCAAGCCGATGCTCGCGATGACCGGGCCGCTCCCGGCGGGTGACGGCTGGGCGTACGAGTTCAAGTGGGACGGGGTCCGCGCGCTCGCCGACATCTCCGGCGGTGGTCAGCACCTGTACGCCCGTTCCGGCGTGGAGATCACCGCCGCGTACCCGGAGTTGGCCACCCTGCCCGAGCAGGTCGACGACGCGCTGCTCGACGGTGAGGTGGTGCTGCTCGGCGAGGGCGGGCAGCCGTCGTTCACGGCGCTGGCCGAGCGGATGCACGTGCGGGACCGGAACAAGGCGGCCCGGTTGGCAGCGGTCATGCCGGTGACGTACATGATCTTCGACCTGCTCCGGTTGAACGGCGACGACCTGACCGGCTGGCCGTACGAGCGCCGCCGCGAGGCCCTGGAGGCGCTCACGCTCGGCGGTGCCCGGTGGGCGGTGCCTCCGATGTTCGTCGACGGGCCGGCCACCTACGAGGCGGCCGGCGAGCACGGCCTGGAGGGCGTGATGGCCAAGCGGGTCGGTGCCGTCTACCGCCCGGGGGTGCGCTCGCCGGACTGGGTGAAGGTCAAGCTGGAGGTGACCGGCGACTTCGTCATCGGCGGCTGGCGACCGGGCGCACGTCGGATTGGCGGGCTGCTGGTCGGGGTGCCCGGCCCGGACGGCCGACTGATCTATCGGGGCCGGGTCGGCGGCGGGATCGGCGCCGCTATCGAACGGCAGCTCCTCGCCGAGCTGGAGCCGCTGCGCTCCGGCGTGTCACCGTTCGCGCCGGGCGTGCCGCGCGAGGATGCCCGAGGTGCCATCTGGGTAACACCCCGGGTGGTGGTGGAGGTGAAGTACGGCCAGCGCACCCCCGACGGCCGGCTGCGCTTCCCCCGGGTGCTGCGGTTGCGCCCGGACAAGCCGCCGGAGGAGGTCGACGATGCCAGCTGAGCGGTTGCGGGTGGACGTCGAGGGCCGTCCACTGGAGCTGTCCAACCTGGACAAGGTCCTCTATCCGGCGGCTGGCTTCACCAAGGGTGAGGTGATCGACTACTACACCCGGATCTCCCCGGTGCTGCTGCCGCACCTGCGGGACCGGCCGGTGACCCGGATCCGGTTCCCCAACGGGGTGGACGACAAGTCGTTCTTCGAGAAGAACACGCCGGCCGCGACGCCGGAGTGGGTGCGCGTGGAAAATCTGCCCGCGCCCGGGTCGACCAAGGGCCGCGAGACGATCGACTATGTGGTCGCCGACGACCTGCCCACCCTGGTCTGGTTGGCCAACCTGGCCGCCCTGGAGCTGCACACGCCGCAGTGGAAGGTCGGCGAGCACCCGGACATGATGGTGGTCGACCTGGACCCGGGGCCGCCGGCCGGGCTCGCCGAGTGCTGCCCGGTGGCGGTGCTGATGCGCGACCGCCTCGCTGCCGACGGGATCGACTCGTACCCGAAGACCTCGGGCAAGAAGGGCATGCAGCTCTGCTGCCCGATCGCCGGCACCCAGTCCTCCGATCTTGTCTCCGACTACGCCAGGGGGATCGCTCAGGAGCTGGAGAAGGCGCATCCCAAGCTGATCGTGTCGAAGATGGCGAAGAACCTGCGCCCCGGCAAGGTCTTCATCGACTGGAGTCAGAACAACGCGGCGAAGACCACCGTGGCGCCGTACTCCCTGCGGGCCCAGTCGGTGCCGTCGGTGTCGACCCCGTTGACCTGGGACGAGGTGGAGGCCGGCGCCCGTGGCCGGAAGCCGGCCGTCCGCCAGTTCACCGCCGCCGAGGTCCTGGACCGGGTGGAGGAGTACGGCGACCTGCTCGCCCCACTGCTCGATGGTGGCCCGGAACTCCCGGCGCGTTGACGGGGAGAAGGCTTCGACGACCTTCTGTGACGTCGCCACATGAGTGGACGCCGGGCTGAGGCGGCTCATCCGGCCGGTATCGGAGCGGGCGAAGCGCGGCGCAGCCGCCACCAGGCACCGCCGACCAGGGCCACGGTGATCACGGTGACCGCGACGTCGCCGGCCAGGGCCGCCTCCGGCGAGGCCGGGGAGTACGGCGGCACCAGGTATGCGAACGCGGCGGCGATGAGCAGGCTCGCCGAGCCGGCGGCGAGCACCTGCCGTTGCCCCCAGGCGGCGCGCGACGACCAGTAGGCGATCAGCCCTCCAACGGTGGCCGCGAGCGCCAGTGCGATGCCCACCCCCGCCCAGCCGGGTGTCAGATCGGTGCTGAAACGAACGAGGACGACCAGCAGACCCACCCAGAGCGGGTGCGGTGCCCGGCGTGCCGGGCCCTTTTGTCCGGAAGCCGTTGAGTCGGGAGCCGCTGAGGGGGCGCGTCGCGGGCGAGGGTGGCGCCAGCGGGGCAGCAGGGCCGTCGCGATGAGGGCGAGGACCACGACTGCGGCGAAGGCCAGCTGGAGCGGGCTGGCCAGGAAGCCCTTCCGGCCGCTGCTGTCGGAGAAGATCAGCAGGCTGCCGAGCAGGTAGAGCACGCCGACCACGACGAGCCCGGGTCGGCCCAGCCACGGCCGGAGCCGCCGGTCCGCCCCGAGGAACGACTCGATGAGCACGATCGGCGCGCAGATGGTCAGCACGATGTGGTTGCCCACGTAGTCGAAGGCCTGTCGGAGGCTGAACTCGAGCCCTGGCACCAGCGTCGCCTCGGCGGCGGCACGGGTGTCGGTGTACTGCGTGTCGTCCAGGTAGTCGGGGTTGAACAGTGACTGGTCGACCAGACCGGCCTGGAGTACGCCGAACGCGGCGGCGAGCAGCACGATCGTCGGCCATCCCGCGCCGAGGTGCCGGGCGGTCTCCCGGATCAGGATCGCCGCGCCGCCGTACATCGGGCCGAGGAAGATCAGCACCGGGAGGAAGTCGTCGATGGCGAAGCCACCCCACGAGCACTCGGCCGCCCAGGGCGCGAGCAGCAGTAACGCGATCACCGGCAGGAGCCGGCGGCGCAGCGGAAGACGGTCGGCGGTGGCAGGTTGGGCGGTGGCGGGGTGGGGCTCGGCCGGCATGGGCGCTCCTCGGCGGCGCGTCGGGGTCACTCGTTACCGTGCGTGGGCCACCCGGGCAGCCGCTACGGCCATCAGCAGAGGACGGGTGCGACCAAAGTCGGTGAGTAGGGTGGGGCCGACGTCGCACTCGGGGAGCGTGGAGATGCAGCCAACCGTCACGGCCGACCTGGCGGCCCGACCCGCCGACGTCGAGCGTCCCCTGCTCAGCTACCGCGACGAGGCGACCGGCGAGCGCGTCGACCTGACGGCGTACCAGGTCGGTTCCTGGGCGGCGCGCAGCGCGAGTCTGCTGCGGGACGGCTGCGGGCTCGGCCCGGGCAGCCGCGTAGCGGTGCTGTTGCCGCCGCACTGGCGTACCGCCGCGGTGTTGTTGGGGGCCTGGGCCTCCGGCCTGGCGGTGTCGTTCCGGCCTCGCGCCACCGCGGGCCTGCCGGTGCTGGAGCCGGACGGCGACCGGCCGTTCGACGCGGTCTTCGTGACCCCGGAGCGGCAGGACGACTGGCTGGAGGACGTGCCGGACGCCCCGCACCGCTACCTCGTCGGCACCGGGCCGGGGCGGCTGGCCGACGTGCCGTTGGGCTGGTTGGACTGGTCGGCGGAGGTGCTCCGCTTTCCGGACGTCACGCCCGACCACACCGCCATCCACCCGTCGGACCCGGCCAGCGCGGACGGCACCACCTACGGGCAGTGGGGTGCGCTCGCCCAGGGCATTGCCGAGATGCTGGACCTCCGCGCCGGTGACCGGCTGCTGGTCGACGCCGCCGAGCACGAGCAGCCGCTGAAGTGGCTGCTCGCGCCGCTCTCCGCTGGTGCGTCCGTGGTGATCAGCGCCAACCTCGACCCGGCGCAGCGGGACGCGGTGGTCGCCGCCGAGCAGGTCACTCGGGTTCTGTAGGCGGCCTCGTCTGCTTCACCCTTCCGGTGGAGTCGACGCATTCGGACATCCGCGGCATTCGCCTGCTCATACGCTTCGCCGAAGGCACGTGCGCTGTCGGAGCGCCAGCCACTGTGCACGTTCGCGGAGGGAAAATGGCGTCGAGGCGTACACGTCGGACTGTGGTTTCGGCGGTGGCCGGCGGCCTGTTCGCCCTCGGTGTGGTCGCGCCCGGCCCGGCCGCCGCGCCGCTGCCCCGCGCGGCCCAGGCCGATGGCGCTTCGGTCCCCGTTCCGAGGGAACCCCGTTCCCCGCTGCTCCCCGCCGACTTCCAGGGCACCGGCCGGTACATCGTCCGTGACCTCGGCATCGACGTGCCGTTCACCTGGCAGGGCAGAGATGGCAACAGCCAGATGATCGCCGGGGGCGCGGAGTATCCGATCTGGTTCACGAACCTGATCTACGAGAACACGCTCTACACGCTCACCTACAAGTGGCCGAACATTCCGCTGTTCCCGCCGCGCGCGTGCAGCAAGGTCCCGGGGTTCTTCAACCGACAGATCTTCAACGACAAGCTGAAGACGTCTCGCTTCGTGGGGCCGGAGATCCTGCAGGGCGAGAAGGACCGGCACGTCGACCACTGGCGGGTCGGGGTCGTCGGGGGTTCCACCGTGCCGGGAGAGTTCTTCCGGTTCCCGCTCGCGCTCGGTGACATCTACGTCGACCAGCGGGACCCGAGCCGGTGGTGGCAGGTGTTGCAGTTCGGCCTACAGAACCTCTTCGACCCGGAGCTGGACGAGTGGTTCACGATGACCACGTTCGACGCCCGGCCCGGCGTGGTCACGCTCCCCGACCGGTGCCCACCCCCCACGTCGTGACGTCGCGCGCCTTGGACCGGGTCGGGGCTGGACGCGAGTGATCGTGCTCGATCCTGGAAAGAGTGGCATCAGAGCCTGAGGATGCCACTACATCATGGATCGCGGCCCCCGGATCGCCTCCGCTGATGGTCGGCGTGCCCGGTCCAGGGTCGGGTGATCCCGGACCGGGCACGCCTCCCGTTCAGTCGAACGCGGCGGCGAACATGCCCGGCTGGTACGAACCGCCCCGCTGGTGCACGATCACGGCGAGCCGGTTGGCCGCGTTGATCAGGGCGACCAGGGCGACCAGCGCAGCGATCTGGTCGTCGTCGTAATGCTTGCGCACCTGAGCCCAGGTCTCGTCGGACACGCCCTGGTGGGCGTCGGCGAGCCGGGTGCCCTCCTCGGCGAGCGCCAGCGCGGCCTGCTCTGCCTCGGTGAAGACGGTCGACTCGCGCCAGGCGGCCACCAGGTTGAGCCGGACAGCGCTCTCACCGGCCGCCACGGCCTCCTTGGTGTGCATGTCGATGCACCAACCGCAGCCGTTGATCTGGCTGGCCCGCAGCGACACCAGCTCCTGCGTGGGTTGCGGCAGCGACGACCGCTGGATCACCTGGCCGGCGTTGGCGAACCGCTTGAAGAATTTCATGGCGGTCTCGTTGTCGAACATGTTGAATCGGGCGTCCATGGTTCCGTCCTCCACTCGCGTTGTTCGATCGGATCGGACGACCATGAGATGCCGGCCCTCCCCGTTCTGTGACGGCGCGGCCGGGGTGACGACCGCCACAGGCCGCAGGTGTCACAGAACCGCCGGGTCCGGCATCTGATGGGCGACGCAGTCGAGAGCGAACAGGAGTCACCCATGGTGGGCACGCCGCAGACCGCCGCCGACGATGGCCGCCCGGACCGGGCCACCGAGGTGTTCCTCGCCCACCGCAACCTGCTCTTCACCGTCGCGTACGAAATGCTCGGCTCGGCCGCCGACGCGGAGGACGTACTCCAGGAGACCTGGCTGCGGTGGGCGGGCGTCGACCTGGGCGCGGTTCACGACCAGCGCGCCTACCTGGTCCGCATCACCACCCGGCAGTCACTCGTGCGGCTGCGGACCCTCGGTCGCCGCAAGGAGTCCTACGTCGGCTCCTGGCTGCCCGAGCCGCTGCTCACCGCCCCCGACGTGGCCGAGGACATCGCGCTGGCCGACAGCGTCTCGATGGCCATGCTGCTGGTGTTGGAAACCCTCGCGCCGACCGAACGCGCGGTGTTCGTGCTGCGCGAGGTGTTCGACCTGGGGTACGACGAGATCGCCGAAGCCGTCGACAAGAGCCCCGCCGCCGTCCGCCAGATCACCCACCGCGCCCGCGCACATGTCGCCGCGCGCCGGCCCCGCCAGGTCGTGTCCGTGGCCGAGACCCGGAGCGCGCTCGACGCGTTCCAGCGGGCCGTCGAGACCGGTGACCTCCAGAGTCTGCTCGACATCCTCGCGCCGGACGTCGTCCTCCTCGGCGACGGCGGCGGCGTCAAGCAGGCCGTCCCGCGGCCCATCCTCGGCGCCGACAAGGTGGCCCGCCTGCTGGCCGGCGGGTGGGACAAGGTCCCGGGCGTCACCTCGCTGCGGCCGGCGCAGGTCAACGGCTACCCGGCGCTCATCGTGCACCTCGACGGCGAGCTGGACACCGTCGTGGCCCTCCGCATCGACGACGGCCTCGTCACCGGGATCTACGCCGTGCGCAATCCCGCGAAGCTGTCACACATGGAGCGGGAGACCGTCCTGAGCCGCTGAACCCCGCCCCGCCCCGCCCCGCCCCGCCTTGCCGGGCGCGTGCGCGTCCGCGTGGCTGTCTCCATGTGAGCGACTATGGACCTGATGACGTAAACGATTCAGCGCCGCCGGGGCCACGGCGGGCGCGGCTCGCACGGTGAGGTGTGATCCACCGACAGCGCACACCGCCTGCGCCCGTGGGCCAGAGGCCGGTCGCAGAAAACCCAATGTCGTACGCCTTGCTGGTCCTCGGCCGAGACGGTCACCCCGCCCGGCTCGACGCGTGCGCTGAGCCGGGCCAGCACCCGGGCGGCGGCCCGGGCGAAGATCCGAGCCCGGAGCAGGTCGGGTGCGGTGACCGGCAGGTGGATCACCCAGCGCTCGGTCATCGGTAGCGGTGGTTCGACGACTGGGCGCTCTGCCAGGCGCGCAGAGCGTTCTTGATCCGTACGTTCTCCTCCTGCACCGCGACCAGGGCGGTCTGCGCGACGGTGAGCTCGTCGGCCACCCGGTGCAGGAAAGCGCGGATCTCGACCGGGTCGACGCCGCGCCGTCGGACGTTGAAGCACCGCTCCCGGATCTGCCACGGGCGCAGGCTCCGGGGTGCCTCTCGCGGTGGGGGTGGTTCCTCGTGCCGGCTCACCAGCCGGCGGATCAAGTTGCGCACGCGGTGACCGCCCTTCGTCGGGTCGCGTCAAGGTGGAAGGGGCGGCCTCCGCCGGTTGCGGGCGGCGGAGACCGCCCCGCCCTGCCGCCGCAGCCTTGGATCGGCGGTACGGCAACAGGGCCGCGCCGGGGGAGCGCGGAGGGTTGGGTCTCGGCGGCGATGCGAGACCAGTACGAGAGGCGCCAACCGACCGCAGCAGCACCGCATCACCGACAGCGACGCTACCGATACCTCTCACCTCTGTCAACGCTCTCTTATCTGTCGGATCTAGCTGGCGCTTCCGCCTGCTGCTCCTACGTCAGCTATTGCCGCTGTTTCACCTGTTGCTCGATACTGGGAGTGCCAACCGACTGCAAGGGGCCTCCACGTGCCAATTCCGCCGACGATGGATGAGTTGATCAAGGATCTGCTGAGGCGGATTGAGGTGGGCGAGTTCCAGCCCGGATCAAAGATCCCCTCCACCCAGCAGCTGTCTGACCACTACGACGTGTCGGTCTCGACGATCCATCGGGCGGTGGCGACGTTGCGGCAGCAGGGTGTGCTCGTCGGCCGCCCGGGTCGCGGCGTCTTCGTCGCTGAGTCGAAGAGGCGCTGACCTTACTGCGACGCGTTGCCGAACAGGTCGCCGGCGTGTGATCCGTCAGCTGATGTGTGACGGGTGGTCTAGGAAACTAAGGTAGCGATCTGCGGTCGCTGGCCTTTGATGCTACGGACTGGCTGGGTGGTGGTGCGTCGGACGACTTTGGGGTCGCCGTCGGTGAGTTCGATGGCGAGGGTTGTTTCGGAGACGGTCACGGTGACTGTCTGGTGCCGGTGGAGCCGACCGAGGGCGACCTTCTGGCCGGCGACCGTGATGATGCCGCTGTTGGAGGCTCGTCGTTGCATTCGGACGGGTTCGACCGAGGGTCGTGGTGGTGGCCCGGCTGGCCGGGTGCCGCGGAGGCGTTTCATTTGTTCCGGGCGTAGCGGGGTCTTGCGGGTGCGCACGAGTTCGCGGGTGTCCAGGTCGTAGAACATGAGGGTGGCCGGTTCAAATGCGGATGCCAACGCGTCGGCCGGCGAGGGTCTCGGCGGCCAGGACGATGTGGTGGCCCAGCGAGACTCCGCCGCCTCGGTTGACGCAGCGTTCGACCTCGATGGCGTCGCCGTCCTCGATCGACGGCAGAGGTGGTGGGCCTGCCGGGGTGGCGCCTTGGCGGGTGAGGGTGGCCAGGTCGTTGACGCTCAGGTGGGAGCGGACGGTCTTGATCCGGATGCCGGCGATGAGGACGTGGATCAGGTCGCAGTCGGCCCAGATCCGGGCCACCATCGCGGCCCGGTGAGTGCCCATCCAGAACTGACGTTGGCACACCATCAGGTTGCCCGACGGTGGCACTACCCGGTCGAACTCCACCGGCCCGTCCGACTTCACCGCTGGCGGCTGGACCTGGACTGGCTCAGCGTCGGTCAAAGACTGCTGAAGCGGGGCGGGGGCAAGGTCCAGGGTGGGTGGGAGCCACAGCTCGACCAGTGCCCGCTGCTGCGCCCCGACCGGCTAAAGCCGGTCGGCATGGGGTGACCGGCGTTTTCGGGGCGAGGGCCTGGTGGGGTCGGTCGGCGTTGTAGTGCAGGAGGTAGCGTCCACTGCGGCTTGGGCTTCGGAGATGCTGGTGAACGCGTCGGCGGTGTCGAGGAAGTCGGGCCGGACGGTGCCGTGGAACCGTTCGGCCTTGCCGTTCTGGTTCGGTGACGCGGGCGCCGTCAGCCGGTGCGTGATGAGGTTGTGGCGGCAGATCTTGTCGAACAGCACCTCACCGGTGCGGGGCCGGTACTTGCCGAACCGGAAGGTGAACTGCTTGCCGTTGTCGGTGATGATCTCCTCGGGCACCCCGAACCGGGCCAGGGCCTCCGTGGGGGCCAGACACACCGCCCGGCCGGTGGCCCGCTCCACCACCTTCGCGATCATGCAGCACCGGGAGTGGTCGTCAACCGCCGTGACTAGCTTCGCCTCCCGCAGCACACCCGTGGCCGGGTTGACCAACTGCACCCCACCGACGATGTCCATCTGCCAAAGCTGCATCGGGGCGGGCCGTTCCCACCGGCGCTTATACGAGTTCTTCGGTCGTTTCCGGGGCCCGGACCCGCAGCAGACCCTGTCGCTGCAGAATCCGGTCGATCGTCCGTTCCGACGGCACCACCAACTCCTCGACCGCCCACGGACCGGGCCTGCGCAGCATCTCCAACAGATCCGCCGCGATCCCCACCGAGGATGCTCCCGCCGCATCTCCGCCACCGCGACCTCAACCGCCTCCGCCACCTGCCCCGGACACGAGTGCAGCCGATGCGACCGGTCAGTCAACCCGGCCAACTGCTCAGTCAGATACCCACCCACCGTGCACCGTCGACCGATGCACCCCACAGTTGGCCGCCACCTCTGCCACATCCGACCCCGCGCAACACCGCACGGACCGCGTCCAACCGTTGCTCAACAACCGACAAGACAACCAGCGCAAATCCCGGCCTCGCCGGAGTCTCGACGCCCTGCGGAGACGTCGGGCCCAGAGTGCCGAAACCGACCACCGTCGCAGACCACCTGGCGGACGTGTGTCGCACATCAGCCGACGGAGGACAAACAGGTTGCTGGCGGAGTGGTTCAGAATTCCTGAACATCTTCAAGGCGGCCCTGAGCGGGCCGCACGCGCCGCCGCCTGGGCGCGCGCTGGCCGCTGCCGCTCTGCGGCCGTCACGCCTGATGCCCGGTGGCTAGCGCCGAGAGCGGGGAGCCCATTGGGCCGCCGCAGAACGACAGATCGTTGACCGGTGGTGTGGGGGCCGGCAGCCGGCCGGACCGCGCGGCCATGAGCCCGCGCGGTGTAGGGGAGCGCATACCGGCAGCGTCGGCAAGCTGGCGGCGGTCGCGGGGTTGCGGTTACCGCGCCTCCGGCGGGCGCTCGGGCTCCAGGATGGCACGGCACCGTCGGCGGGTCGCAGTCCGTGGGTGGTTGCGGTAGACCATCCCGTATGCCATCGACCCGGGCAAGCCGAGCAGACCACCGCCCAACCCGCCAGCGTCCGCGAGCCGTCAAGGTTCGCTTGACGTGCCGGGCCGGGCGGCGGCCCGCCTTGCAAACAGGGTGGGTCGATGGCAGACGGGATGGTTTCTCAGCGGTGGGTTTCGCTCCAAGGAGCGCAAAGCCGCCATCGCGGCGGAGATGAGATGGGCGGGGCACCAGGCTGAAGCGGACCCGGGGCCTCGTCTAACAGGGCCTTGCGCCGGGGGTGGAGGTGCACGCGCCAAGGCACGTCAGGGTTGGCGTTCCAGTCGCCGGCGGAAGCGGCGGCGACGGAGCAGATCTGCGGCCGGTGACTATGTGGATAGTCATGGCCCGGCTGTAGCTCCTCATGCGGTGGGTGGCCGCCGGGCATCCTGCTTGGCCAGCAGCAGTGGGCCTGAGTACGGCCCCACCCCTTCCTGTGCTACTCCTCGGATGGGGCGATCCGGACGACGATTAGGCGGCGAATCATAGCTGTCCGGCCACATCGGAGCCAGGTAATGTGGGGGTATAGGCTGCGATCACGCAGACCGTCATCGATGTCTGTAAAGGAACTCTACTACTGATCGAAAGTTGGTGGCGCTGATCGTCGCCACTAAGGGCGAGGGAGACTTGTGTGCCGTTGCCAATTGAGCCCGGGCTTCTTCGGGCCGCCACCAGAGTCTTGGGCTATTTAGGCCGCCGCAGCCTCGCAAAGCACCACGAGCAGAAGCTGGCGGGAGAACTGCGTGCACTTGTAAGCGCAGACACCGTCGATGCCTTCATTCGCGATTTGTCGCCTCGCTTACAGGAAGGACTCGCCGATTTCGTTAATTCCACACAACTTGAGGACATCATGCTTCGGCTTATGCTCTGGAGCGTGACTGGCACCAAGGAAGCAGAGCTAGCTGAGACGCGAGCGGTCATCCAGGCAGGACTAAAGCGGCGAGGGTTTTCATCCGACGATGCCTTGCTTGCAACAGACGTTGTCCTCGACCTCATGAAGCGTGAGATCGGCTTGGCTCGCAATCTATTGGGCGCCAACTTCCTGAGGGAAGGTTTTGCATTATCCGTGGCAACGGACGTCGCCGCTGCGAACGTCCGGAGAAGTGAGCTCTTGCACCGGGTGGAGGAAACGACAGAGTTTGAGAGTATTGGCACCGCCTTTCGCCACCAAGTCGTCGCGTTGAAGGGCGGGTTAAGTCTGACCCACATCGGAAGCCGCATACGAGTACCATTCGATCGACTGTATGTAACGCCGGAGCTTTCAGATAGCAATAGAACGCTTCACTCGCTTGAAGAGATCCTTGCGACTCTGCGGCGGTGCGTGATACTCGGCGACCCGGGCGCAGGTAAATCAACCTTCTCAACCAAGTTAGCGCGGGACCTTGCGGACGATTCATATTCGTTCCTAAGCGGCCAGGTTCCGGTCCTCTTCGTCACGAGGGATCATGTTGAAAAGATCGTTGACGGACACCTGCTCTTTGTGCACTTGCTGCTGGATGCTATGCGCCAACCGTACAACATCAATGTCACCGAAGATTGCCTTGAGTACCTGCTCCTTTCCGGCGGTGTCACAGTAATTGTCGACGGGATAGACGAGATCTCGGAGCCGCAGCAGCGACGTAGATTCACAGAGTCCGTCGAGGGGTTTGCTCACCTTTACCCTCACGCTAGAATCATCGTAACCTCCCGGGCTGTCGGTTACGGCGATGCCGCCTTGGACTCCGACCTGTTTCCTCAAGTTTATGTCAGGCCGTTCAAGCCGTTCCAAGTCAAGGAATATGCTGAAGGCTGGTTCGGTCTTGACGAGAACCTGTCAGCCGGGGCGCAGCACAAGATAATTCACGCGTTTATGATCGAGAGCAACTCGGTAGAAGACTTGCGCGCCAATCCTCTAATGCTCTCGTTGCTCTGTTCTCTCTACTCCGCCGAGCATGCGATTCCCAGGCACCGCGCCGGCGTTTACGAGAGGTGCGCGGAGCTGCTGTTTGAGGAGTGGGACAAGCATAGGGGTATCACCGTACCTATGGCATATTCGTCTCATCTCCGACCGGCTGTTGCAAATCTCGCCTGGTATATATTGAGCGATGCCAAGGGGCGCCAAGAGCTCCCTCGGTCAGAGGCGCGGGCGTTCCTGGCTTCGTATCTCCTCGATCGGCGCTTTTCCGATGAGGATGAAGCAATCGAGGCGGCAGACGGGTTGCTCGACTTTTGTGCTGGACGCGCGTGGGTTTTGACCAGGGTCGGTAGCAAATCATTTGAGCCTTGGTATGGCTTCACGCATAGGACGTTTCTCGAATACTTTGCTGCAGTTCAGCTTGTAAGGCGCAACCCTACCCCAGAAGCGGTCTGGGCCGAGCTTCGAAAGCGACCCCTCGATGCGTCGTGGAATGTGATTGCACAGCTAGCTCTTCAGATTGTCGATAAGCAGAATGAAGATGGCGCTGACCGTGTCTTGTCGTTCATCCTTGCTGAATACAAGGGTATGGACAGCGAACGGCGATCTTCGCTTGCTTTTGCTGTCGACGCTCTCTCGGCAGTCATACCTACTACCTCCACTGTTGTCGGCCTCACGAACATATGTTTCGACCATTGTGTGCGCGGCGTGAAGAAGACGAAGCGCCTTCGGTGGTCTTACCAGCTACTAGATAAGGCGCATGAAGCGGCGCAGGAGTATGACGAGCTGCTGGTTTCGATCCTACGATCGGTCCTCCCAGAAAATCGCCGTAGAGTGAGAGATGCTGTTCATGAGCGTTTGAACGCCTTTCCTGACGCTGTCCTAGCGGAGGTGCAACTTCTCTACGAAGCGCTTACCTATCCGTACGGCGATGAGAGTATCAGGATTCCTGAGCTTCCGTTTGCGCCTATTGAGACGGAAGGAAAGGCGCGGACTGCGTTTTTCGGCAGTAGTCCGTCCATGCTTTCTCCGGGCAGCGACAGTATTGCTGCATACGGGCCGTCAGTCCTCTACCGGGCAACCGAGATATTGGGGTCACAGTTACGGCCGTATGTCTTCTACCTCCTTCAAGCCGCCTTGGATCCATCCTCGCACAAGTCCCGACGGCAAGCGGCGATTCAGCAGTTAGAAGAGATTTACGAGGGCCTAATCACTGTTCCCTGGCCATGGTTGAGGCGATCGGAGAGAGCGGATGGGGAATGGGTCCCGAGCAACACATGGGACGGGCTGCGGGACCGGGTCGAGATGAGGATGCTTGTCGGTTCGTTATCAAGAACGGCACGTGGTTCGGCCGTGCTTCTTATGCTGCCCATGTGGCAGAGGGTGGCAGGTGTATCGGTATCTGGAATCTTCGAATCCGTTGTATCCGCCCGTTACCAGCCGCTGGACCGCAGACACGCGCACTCGGTCGTGTCGGGTTGGTGGCTACCGCCAGAGGCGGACGAACTTGTGCACTCCTGGGTCGAGAGGGCAGAAAGCGCTGTCGCCGTGTATAGGTGACAGTTCGGGGGACCTTAATGCCCTTGAGCCCATCGTTGGTCCTCAGTGTTGCCGAGGCCCAGGCTCCGGTCTCAGGTCCCATCTAGTTCACGGCCGGATGGGCAGCTAGGGGCTGGGGGGTGCCCCTATGGGTTTCGTCAAGGGATCGGGTCGGCGTCGGGGCTGTGGGGAGGGCAGGATGGCGTGGTGCCTGATCTGCTGTGGGATAACGTCAGGTGGTTCTTCGATCCCGGGTTGATGGGGTCGTTGCCGGACGTCTGCGTGCCTGGCGCCTCGCTCGAGGACTGGCAGTCGGTCCTCGATCTCGTCGTCGCTCAGGGTTGGACGTTCCAGTACTCCGAAGGCGCGGCGGTGCTGCCGCTGCCCGCAGCGGCGGCCGTGTTGTCCAGCCCGGCTGGCGCCGAGTGCCCGGAACTGCGGGTCTGGCCGTCGCCGGATGTCCTGGCGATCTTCCGGTTCTATGCGGCGAATGAGATCGATTTCGATGTCGATCTGCGGGAGCTCCAGGGGCAGGAGCGGCTCGATGCGTTCTGCGGTTTCCTGACGGCGATCGGAAGGTGCCTGGGCAAAGCCGTGCTGATGGATTCCGAGGGCGGCGACGGGAGCCATCCGGTGCTCGGCTTCGACGTTGAGGCGGACCGCGTCGTTGTGAGGGCGGAGCCGCCGGTCAGGTGACCATCGCTGTTCGCGGTTCGTAGAAGGTTCCGTCGCGGAGCATGGCGAACAGGACGCCGGCCCGGCGGCGGGCGAGGCAGAGCAGGGCCTGTGTGGTGCTTGCCCTGGGCGATCTTCTTGTCGTAATAGGCCCGCGAGACCGGGTCGGCCAGGGCAGCGAACGCGGAGAGGAAGAAGGCTCGTTTGAGCTGCTTGTTTCCTCTGCGGGAGGGTTGCTCGCCGCGGATAGAGGAGCCGGAGGAGCGGGTGGCCGGGGCGAGGCCGGCGTAGGCGGCGAGGTGGGCGGCGGTGGGGAAGCTGCTGCCGTCGCCGACGTCGATGAGGATCCTGGCTCCGGTCCTGACGCCGATCCCCGGCATCGACGTCAGGACCTTCGAAAGAGGGTGGCTGTCCAGCAGTTCCTCGATCCGGACGGCCAGCACGTTGCGCTGGCCCAGGACGGTAGCCAGCGAGCCGGCCAGGCTCGGGACGATGAGCGCAGCCGTATCCGTGCCGGGGACGACCACCGTCTGCTCGTCTAGAGCAGTGAAGATGTCCTCGACCAGGCGCTCGGCCATCCGCGGGGCCTTCGGCCGCAGCAGACTGACTAGGCGTCGACGTCCTGCCTTGCGGATCTGGGCTGGGGAGCCGAAACGCTCCAACAGCGCGAGGACGGCGGGATGTTGGAGGCGCGGGCTTAGGACACGTTCCAGGTGCGGGTGGATCTGGGTGAGCAGTCCCCGGAGCCGGTTGCTGACGCGGGTGGCCTCGCCGGCCATGTCGTCGTCGAAGCCGACGAGCATCTTCAGTTCGGCGATGGTCTCGTCGTCGAGGTCGATCAAGCGGAGCGTGTGCGGCATGACGCGGGCGGCATCCGCGATCACGAAGGCGTCGCGGGCGTCGGTCTTCGCCTCGCCTGGGTAGAGGTCGGCGATGCGTCGCATCGTTAGTCCGGGCAGGTAGGCAACCGGGCAGCCCATGTCGCGGGCGACCGCAAGCGGCAGGGCGCCGATGGAGGCCGGCTGGTCGACCACGACGAGCACGGTGCCGTGCTTGGCCTGCAACTTGCCGAAGAGCTCGCGGAGTTTCGGTTCGCTGTTGGGCAGCCGCTTGTCGAAGGCTTTCTTCCCTGCCGGGGTGACGGCCGTAGCGTGGTGCTCGCCCTTGCCGACGTCCAGGCCGAGGAAGACTTTGATGTCGCTAACGTCGATCACGTGCGTCCTTCGGTCGTTCCCGCCCGGCCCTCCCACGGCACCGACCGCCACATCCACATTACGAAGAGCCTCCCGGCCTGCGGACAAGCCGGTGGTCATGCCCCTAATCAGCGGTCTGTCGATGCCTCCGGGCCGGTGACACCACCTCCCAGGCCATGCGTTCAACAGGGGGAAGCAGTCATGCCGGACCCGGAGGCCGGGCGCCCCGTTGCGGGGCCAGCAAGAAGGTAATGGGGTGTTGTCGCCGCAAGGGCGGGCAGGAGATCAGCGCTGGTGATATCGGCGTGCGGTGGCCAGCGGATTGGCTGTCGACAGCAACGCTGACAGCAACGCCGCCGGACGGCGGCACGCTGACGAGCGCTGGCACGGACGAAGCTCTGGGCGTGCGGCCGTGGGCGGACGCGTGCGGACGCGTGCGGACGCGTGCGGATGCGACGCACAGAGCTTGTAAAGCGGACCTTCTCGAAGCTCACGCCCGCGTCGGCCGCCGCCTTGCTGATCCTGTTAACCAGGTCAACTCGCTTCACGCGCTCAGTCTAGGTTATTAGATCGAATAAGTAGAGATTCCTAAACTTGGTCGCGCACCGCTTGAACGGCGCTGAACCGGATGACACGCGGTCACCGCGGATATGGTGAAACAGGCGTAGGTGTCGCAGCCGTTCGCTGCGGAGTCGAGGAAGCGCCGACGGCTGAGTCGTTGACGACATCAGGTCCAAAGCGAGCACGAGGGCAGTTGCCCCCGGCCCGGTCGGCGCGAAACTCGCGCTGATCGACTCCGTATTGGCGATGTGGCGGTGTCCGAGCAACCCGGACACCGCCACATCGGGGACCTGGAGTGGATCAAGGCGGCGAAGCGTCAGTCGAAGGACGGCAGGGACGGGCCGAGGACGTCGTCGGCGTCGACGATCGTGTACGCGTAACCCTGCTCGGCCAGGAAGCGCTGCCGGTGCGCCGCGTACTCCGTGTCGATCGTGTCGCGGGAGACGACCGTGTAGAAGTGCGCCTGTCGGCCGTCGGCCTTCGGTCGGAGCACCCGTCCCAACCGCTGCGCCTCCTCCTGGCGTGACCCGAACGTCCCCGACACCTGGATCGCCACCGCCGCCTCGGGCAGGTCGATGGAGAAGTTGCCGACCTTGGAGATGACCAGCGTGCGGATCTCCCCGGTGCGGAACGCGTCGAACAGCCGCTCGCGTTCCTTGTTGGTGGTCGAGCCCTGGATGATCGGTGCTTCGAGGTATTCGCCGAGCTGGTGCAGCTGGTCGATGTACGCGCCGATCACCAGCACCTGGTCGTTCGGGTGCCGGTCGACCAGCGCTTTGACCACCGGCAGCTTGGTACGGGCGGTCGCCGCCATCCGGTAGCGCTCCTCGGCCTCCGCCGTCGCGTACGACATCCGCTCCGCATCGGTCAGGGTCACCCTGACCTCGGTGCACTCGGCCGGGGCGATCCAGCCCTGCGACTCGATGTCCTTCCACGGTGCGTCGTACCGCTTGGGGCCGATCAGGCTGAACACGTCACCCTCGCGGCCGTCCTCGCGTACCAGAGTCGCAGTGAGGCCCAGCCGGCGGCGGGCCTGGAGGTCCGCGGTGAACCGGAAGATCGGCGCGGGCAGCAGGTGCACCTCGTCGTAGACGACCAGGCCCCAGTCGCGGGCCCCGAACAGGTCGAGGTGAGTGAACGCGCCGCCGCGCCGCGCGGTGAGCACCTGGTAGGTGGCGATGGTGACCGGGCGGATCTCCTTGCGCTCCCCGGAGTACTCGCCGATCTCCTCCTCGGTCAGCGAGGTGCGGGCAATCAGTTCCCGCTTCCACTGCCGGCCGGCGACCGTGTTGGTGACGAGGATCAGGGTGGTCGCCTTCGCCTCGGCCATCGCCGCCGCGCCGACCAGGGTCTTGCCCGCGCCGCAGGGCAGCACCACCACACCCGACCCGCCGGCCCAGAACGCCTCGACAGCTTCCCGCTGGTACGACCGCAGCGTCCACGGCTTGCGCCCGTCCTTACCCGCCTCAGCCAGCTCGATCGGGTGCGCCTCACCGTCGACGTAGCCGGCCAGGTCCTCCGCCGGCCAGCCCAGCTTGAGCAGCGCCTGCTTGAGCCGGCCACGCTCGGACGGGTGCACCCGGATCGTGTCGTCGTCGATCTTGTCGCCGAGCATGCCGGCGAGCTTCTTGCTCTTGGCCACCTCGATCAGCACCAGCCGGTCCAGCGCGCGCAGCACCAGGCCTTCAGCCGGGTCGTTGGCGAGCTGGAGCCGGCCGTACCGGTCCATCGTGTCGGCGACGTCCACCAGCAGCGCGTGCGGCACGGGGTAGCGGGAGTACTTGATCAGCGAGTCGACCACACCCTCGGCGTCGTGCCCCGCCGCCCGGGCGTTCCACAGGCCCAGCGGGGTCAGTCGGTAGGTGTGCACGTGCTCCGGTGAGCGCTCCAGCTCGGCGAACGGCGCGATCGCCATCCGGCAGGCCTGCGCGTCGGGGTGGTCGATCTCCAGCAGCAGGGTCTTGTCCGACTGCACGATCAGTGGTCCACCGCTCACGCCAGCGTCCTCTCCTCGGTTGGCCGTCCGGCCGGAACGGGTCGCATACCCGCCGTCGGCCGACCATCCAGTGTTGCACGATGCGGGATGTTGGAAGAAAGATGCTCACCGGCCGCAACCGTGATGGCACTCACGAACGTCTAGTAAAGGGACGACTGTCAGGGAGGCTCCATGAAGCGTGTTCGGATCACTTCCCGGCTGGTCGCCCTGGTGGTGGTTGTGCTGGTCGGCGCCGGTGCGTGCGCGTTCGATCCGCAGTCCGGTGGGAGTGGTGGCGGGGGAGCCGCCCCAGCCGGTGCGGCGGAACAGGCAACGGGGGCGAGCGACACGCCCGGCCCGGACCAGCGCGGCCGGCCCACGCCGGCCGCGCCCACCCCGACGCCGAAGGCGACCCGGCCACCGACGCCGAAGCCCACCCGCAGCGCACCGCCGAAGCCGACCCCCAGCACCGGTACGCCGACCGTCGCCGGCTGCCCGCAGGGCCAGCACCAGCGTGAGGTGGAGACCTACCTGGCCCGGCTGGGCGGGTTCGGGACGGTGACCGTGGACGGCCAGCAGTCCGCCGCCGACTGTGCCGCGATCAAGAAGTTCCAAAAGAGGTACGGCATTCGCCCCGTCGAGGGTCGCGCCGGACCCACCACATTCGACGTGGCCCAGCGCCTCGCCACCACCGACCCGGCCCGCTGCAAGGCCGGCACGGGCACCACGTTCTGCGTGGACCTGACCCGGCAGACCGTCTGGGCGGTCCGGGGCGGCAAGGTGATCATGGAGCCGACGGTGACCCGCACCGGAATGTCCGGCTACCGCACCCCGGCCGGCACCTTCACCGTCAACTTCCGCAACCCGAAGGAGTGGTCCGACCCGTACGAGGTGTGGTTGCCGTACTGGCAGCACTTCACCCAGGGGATGGGCTTCCACGAGACCACCACCTACCTGCACGAGAAGTCGATCGGCTCGCACGGCTGCGTCAACCTGCTGCACGCCGACGCGGTCCGGATGTGGGAGCTGGGGAAGGTCGGCACCCGGGTAGTGCTGATCGGCCGCCGTCCCGGCACCTGACCCGCACGGGGCGAATCGCGGGTATAACCCCCTGTCCGACCGGCCCTTCGAGTGTCACCCTTGGGAGTCCAGGGCCGGACCGGGCGGGGAGGCTGGGTATGACGGTCGACCGTGACGTGATCGCAGAGTATGAGCAAGCACCACCCGACGAGGTGTCCCGCGCGACCGTGATCGCGTACGCCGTCGCGGCGGTGCTCCTCGTCGGGTGGTTCCTCTTCGGCTGGCTGGTGCTGCAGCAGGGCTTCATCGACTCGGTCGGGGAGTCCGCCGGCACCGGCTTCGCACTGCTGTTGATCATCTCGGTGGTCGGCACCGTACGCCGGAGCCGCCGCTGACCGACTGCGCGCGGCGGTGCTGGGGTCAGTCCGCCACCACCGCCGCGGTGATCCGGTGCAGCGCGAACGTGTGCAGCATCTCGGTCCGTTCGTCCTCGGCGCGCAGATAGCCGGCGCCGATCGAGACCGGCTTGACCAGTCGGGACGCGGTCGCCCCGTGCGCGTCGACGTATCCGACCCAGACCAGCGCCTTGTCCCGGACAGCCTGCTGGAGCACGGCGAGGGCCTCGCTGTGGGTGTGCGCTGGCACCGGGCCCCCGCCCAGCCCCGCCGCACCGCCGCGCACCACCGCCGGTGCCCGTCGGGCCGCCCGCGCCGCCGCGTCACCCCGCCGGATGTGCTCCACCACCCCGAGCAGCCGGGGCATGGGCAGCTTCGGGGCGGCCGGATCGAGTGTCCGGGTGGTCACCGAGACCCGGGCCGGGGCTCGCCGGATCCGTGGTCGGGCCAGCACGGTGCTGCCGGTGCCGTCCTCCTGCACCGGGGCGTACCCGGCGTCGCGCAGCGCGCCCAGCAACCGACCGACCTGGTACTGCGTGCAGAGCACCGTCGGCGCGAGCCGGCGCAGCGACAACGACTCCAGCCGCCGGTCGACCAGCACCTCGCTGATCAGCGTCTCGTCGTCGCTGCGCAGGTACGCCCCGGCCAGGCCGACCCGCAGCCCGCCGTGCTTACGGGCCACGTCGTCCACCAGGTAGGTGAGCCCCTGCGGCACGGGGGTACGCGACCGTCGCCGGAACACGTCGTGCAGGTCGCCGGCCGAGTAGCCGGAATCCAGGGCTCGCCGGACGCTCGCCGTGGTGACCCGGTGCACGCTGGCCCCGCCGGCCGACTCGAGTTCGGTCATCGCCTCCAACTCGGCGGCGAGCGCCGGCTCGGGCGGGCCGGGCACCACCACGGTCAGGTCGGCCTGCACCAGGAAGTGGTCGACCGGGGCGGGCAGCAGCGCGTCCAGTGCTCGGGCCGCGCTGGACGGGTCGCCGCTCTCGACGTCCGCGTGCACGCCCAGCGGGTCGTCGCCGCCCCGCTCATCGTTCGACGTCAGGTCACCCAGGAGCAGCCGCCCGTACGAGGTGAGCGCCCCCAGGCCGGTGACGCCGAGCTGCGCCGCCTCGGCCAGCACCTCCCGGTGGGCTGCGTCCCGGCCCCGGCTGCGTCGCGGCGCCCGCCAGTCCAGCAGGTCCTGCACTTCCTCGGGGGTGGGCGCGGTCGCCGGCTCCAGGTCGGCGAGCACGCCGAGCACCGCCCGGCGGGTGGCCGGCACGCTGGCCCGCTCGGCCTCGGCGGAGAGCGCGGTGATCGGCCGGTCCCGGTCGTCACGGCGGCCGACCAGCCCGACCTGGCGGGTCATGGTCAGCCAGGCTCGGGCCAACTGCTCCCAACGCTGGGCCAGCGAGGCCGCCCGCCACACCTCGTACCCGCCGGTCGGCAGCACCTGCTGATCCGCCCCGTACCGACTGGTGGTCGCGCCGGGCATCTCCAGCTCGCCGGCGAGCCCCGCCGCGTACGCCACCTCCAGCAGCAGCGCGGTGGTCGGTTCGTCCAGCCCGGCGGTGCGCGCCAGCCGGCGCAGGTCCCGCACGCCGATGCCGCCCGAGCGCAGGACTGGCGCGGGCTCCTCGGCGAGTTGCTCCAGCAGCCCTTCGGTGTGCCGGACCACCTCCATGGTCTGCCCGGCGCCGGCCGAGTCGACCGCCTTCGGCTCGCGCGGCGCGGCGGCCACCGGTGGTGGGCTGGTGCGCAGCGGCCCGAGCGGGCCACTGTCGCGGCGCAGCAGCAGGCCGACCTCGCGGGGCAGTTCCACCGTGCCGCTGGCCGTCGACGAGCCGGTCGTCACGGGGACCAGCAGCCGGTTGTCGACGAGCCAACGCACCGGGGAGCCGGCCGGGGCACCACCGTTGGTCGGGTCCGAGAGCACCGGGTCCTCCGCACCGAGCGGCGGCGCCTGCAACGCCCCCGGGGGCACGCTGCCCACCGGCGGGCCGGCGGCCAGGCGATCCAGGATCGCCCGCGCCGAGGGTGGGGCGGCGAGCAGCGTCCGTCGTAGCTTCGCCGGGTCCGCGCAGAGCGCGTCCGTTCGCGGGTCCAGCTCCGCGGCTGGCCGGCCGAGCCCAGCGGGGTACGGGGAGACTTCGTCGACGGCGGGCACCACCTGCAGTGCGTGCTCCGGGCCGTACAGCAGAAAGAGCGCGCGCAGGCGGCCCACGGCGGCTCGGATGGCAGTCGGAGCCGGCGGCTGCGGCCCGGCCGTCGCCATGGCGAGCACGGCGTCGGTGGTCGTGGTGCCGTCGTCCGGGTTCCGGGTGAGGCGGGCGGCGTCGAGGATCTGGAGGGTGAACTGGTCCAGCCCGTCCAGCGCGCGGGCCACCGAGACCCGGGACTGGGCCCGGATGGCCAGGGCGGAGACGTCGGCCGGCACGGGCACGACGAGGTCGGGCCGCAGCTGGAGGAGCGCGGCCAGGGACTCGTCGGGCAGCGACCGCAGGTGGTCGGCGAGTGAGGTGGTCATCGTCTTTCCACGCTAGCCCGGCACCGGGCTATCGCGCCCCTCGGACGTCCGGCCAACCGGGAGTCCCCGGGTACGTTTCTCGACATGCCCGCACTGACCGTCGGATTCGACCTCGACATGACCCTGGTGGACTCCCGCCCCGGCATCGCCGCGACCTTCCGGGCGCTGACCGCGAGGACCGGCGTGCCAGTGGACGCCGAACTGGCGGTGTCCCGGCTCGGGCCGCCACTGCGCACCGAGCTCGCGCACTGGTTTCCGCCGGAGCAGGTCGAGTCGGCCGTACGCGTGTACCGCGAGCTCTACCCGGCGTACGCGATCACTCCGACGGTCCCGCTGTCCGGCGCGCGGGAGGCCATCGACGCGATCCGCGCACGGGGCGGCCGTGTGCTGGTCGTCACGGCCAAGATGGGCCGGCTGGCCCGGCTGCACCTGGACCACCTCGGTCTCACGGTCGACGAGTTGGCTGGTGACCTGTTCGCCGAGCAGAAGGCGACCGCCCTGCGGGAGCACGACGCCACCCACTACGTCGGTGACCACGTCGCGGACATGGTGGCTGCGGGTGCCGCCGGGGTGCCCGGCATCGGCGTCGCGACGGGCCCGTGCTCACCTGATGAGCTGCGCGCGGCCGGGGCGGAAGTGGTGCTGGACGAGCTCACCGAATTCCCAGCGGCGCTCGACGGCATGATCCAGCTAGCCTTGGAGCAGTAGCGGCTCAAGTGAAGCAGGGGTTTTCAGGTGCCTACGGGTCGAGTGAAGTGGTACGACACGGCCAAGGGATACGGCTTCGTCACCAGTGACGAGGGTGGCGACGTGTTCCTGCCCAAGGGGGCGCTGCCGGCGGATGTCACCGACCTCAAGGGTGGCCAGCGGGTCGACTTCAGCGTGGTGGACAGCCGCCGGGGCGCGCAGGCCATGGGAGTCAAGCTGCTGGACGCGCCGCCGTCGATGGCGGAGTTGCGCCGTCGGCCGGCCGAGGAGCTGCACGGCCTGGTCGAAGACATGATCAAGGTGCTGGAGGCGAAGGTCCAGCCGGACCTGCGCCGAGGCCGGTACCCGGACAAGAAGTCCGCGCAGAAGATCGCTCAGCTGGTCCACGCGGTCGCACGCGAGCTGGAGGTCTGAGGCACCAGGCCGGCGGTGGCGGCCCGGTCGAGCAGTGCCGCCACCGCGGCGAAACCAGCCTCGCCCAGGTCTGCGGTGAACTCGTTCACGTAGAGGCCGATGTGCCGGTCCACCACGTCGAGTTCCATCTCCTGGGCATGCGCCAGCACGTACTCCCGGCTGGCCGCCGGGTCCGCCCAGGCCTGCCGGACCGACTCGCGGACCCAGCCGGCCGCGGCCTCCGGGTCCACCGCGCCACGTCGGGCCAGGATCGCCCCGAGGGGGATGGGCAGGCCGGTGTCGGCCTCCCACCACTCGCCAAGGTCGACCAGGGCGCTCAGGCCGTGCCGGTGGTAGGTGAAGCGGGCTTCGTGAATGACCAGCCCAGCGTCGTAGCGGCCAGCCGCGACACCCGGCATGATCTCGTGGAACGGGACCACCTCGATCCGGGCCGGCGGCCGCCCGGCCGACCAGAGCCGGAACAGCAGGTACGCCGTGGTCCGGTCGCCCGGCACCGCCACCGTGGCGCCGGTCAGGTCGGTGCGGTCCGGCCCGCCTTCGCGGTCACCCCGGGTGAGCACCAGCGGGCCGCACCCGCGACCGAGCGCCCCACCGCAGGGCAGCAGGTGGTAGTCGTCGAGCAGCCAGGGCAGCGCCGCGAAGCTCACCTTCACCAGGTCGAACGCGCCCCGCTCGGCCGCCGTGTTGGTGACGTCCACGTCGGCGTACGTCACCTCGACCGGCGGCGCGCCAGGCACCCGCCCGTGCACCAGGGCGTGGAAGACGAACGTGTCGTTGGGACAGGGCGAGATCGCCAGGGAGAGCGCCACGCCCCTCACGTTAGCCCCGGCCCCGTGCGCCTGGTCGGCGTGGTCCCGCCCCTGTGACCCGCCAGGCGCTCGCCGCCGTCCGCTCGCAAGCCGCCGTCCGCTCGCAAGCCATCGTCCGTGGTGCCAGCCCACCGTGGGGTGCGGGCCACGCCGGGGTACCGACCACGTCGAGGGCTTGGGTGATCACTTCTACTCCCTGTAGAGCTGCCCCGGATATGGGGCGCGGTGCCAGAGCGGTGCGATGTTCCCGGGGCGCGGTGCCAGAGCGGTGCGATGCGTGGGGCGCGGTGTCAGAGCGTTGCGATGCCAACGGTGCCGTCCCAACGCGTTGCCAGCGGTGGTAGTCGTCGAACTTCGGGCCGCCTTGGCCGTCCGTCGGCTCGCCCCATTTATGGGGCAGCTCTACAGGCGCTGACGAAGGGATGTGCACAGCGGCGGCGACCCTATCCACAGGGTTGTCCACAGGGTGGAGGCGTGCTGTTGACGGCACGAGGCTGAGCGGAAAACCATGGACGGATGGCTGCTGGCAAGGGTGCGATCGACGTGGGGGCGACTCTGCGGGATCTTCGTCGACGTGCCGATCTGAGCCAGCGGGAGTTGGCCGAGCGGTCCGGGGTCCCGAAGAGCACGTTGGCTCGGATCGAGGCGGGGCAGGGCGCCGGACCGGCGTTCCGGACGGTGGAGCGTCTGGTCCGCGCGGCCGGTGGTGAGCTCGCCGTCAGACTGCCCGGCGACCCTTCCTGGACGGGAGCCGGCGAGTCGCCGATCGCCCCGGACGGCGAGCCACGGGATGAGCCACGGGATGAGCCACGGGACGAGCCACGGGACGAAGCTGGTCGCCGGTACCCGGCTCACCTCGACGTCCGTCGAGTCCTGACCCTCAAGGACTGGCCGGGTGCCTGGTGGGTGTACTCGTACACCCTTCCGCAGCGGCTGTGGCCGGTGCGCGTCCCGGATCTCACCTACGACCTGGACCGAGCGCGGCGAGACGAGCGGCGGTGGCGCCGCCGGACGCGCGCCCAGGTGCGGTTTCGGCGCGCGCCCGAAGGACTGCCGGCCACCTCCTGGCGTTTTCTCGCCGAGGTGCCCGGGGCCGGGCTGGTCGGTGAGCTGAGGGCCCATGAGCGGAGCGTGGACCTCCTCCTCGGCGAAGATTGGGGTGACCGGCGTGAGCTGGTGTTGGAAAGCGTGGTCGTTGCTCCGGGCCTGCGGACCCTGGGCATTGGGCGTCAACTGATCGGTCTGCTGGCCAAGGAGATGGCAACGGCCGGCATTCGGACCATCCACGCGATTGCCGAATTCGGCAGCGTCGAGTTCCTGCTCGCCTGCGGGTTCGAGCTACAGGCGAGTCGGCCGTCGGCGCTCACACTCGAAGTTCGTCCCCCTCGGCCGTAGTCAGCGCAGTGCCGGGGCCGCCGTGGTCAGGGCGGTGAGTGCTTCGCGCAGCCGCCAGGCGTCCCGGTCGCGCGGGCCGATCGGGTTGGAGATGGTGCGCAGCTCGGCGAAGGGCACCCCGGCCTGCGCTGCGGCGACCGCTACCCCGTACCCCTCCATGGCCTCGGCGACCGCCTCCGGATGCCTCCGGCGTAGCTCCTCAGTGCTGGCGGCGGTGCCGGTGACCGTGCTGACCGTGAGCACCGGGCCGGTCGTGGCCGCCGGCAGGGCGGCCCGCAGTGCCGCCAGCAGGCCCGGATCGGCCGGCACCACGCTGCCGCCACCGAGCAGCGCGGGCGGCATACCCAGCTCGTCGACGGGGATGAAACCGTCCGGGGACTCGGCGCCCAGGTCGGCGGCGATGCTGGCGGTGCCGAGCACGGTGTCGCCGACCTCGGCCCGCCGGGTGAAGCCGCCGGCCACGCCGGCGCTGACCACCGCGCGGTACGGGCGTCCGGCGGCCTCGGCCAGCGCCAACAGCCGGGCGGTGGCGGCACCGGCGACGGCCGGGCCCACGCCGACCGGGGTGACGGTCACGGTGGGGTCGGTCAGCCCGGCGCGGACCGCGTCCGCCTCGGCTGGCACCGCCGTCACCACCAGCAGACCGGTCACGAGAGTGAGCCGGGGGACTCCCGGCGGGTCTCGTCGTCGGCTCCGCCACCCGGGCCGCCGACCGCCGAGGACGGGCGGTAGATGTGGTAGCCCGGCGGGGTGAGCCCCGGGTCGTCGTACTGCGGCGGGCTGGCCTGGGCCGGAGCCGGCGAGGTGGGCGCGACGTCCCCGGGCTCGTCCGCAGGCTCGTCCTCGGTCAGCTCGTCGTCGCCGAGCGGCCGGCCAGCCAGCTTCTCGCCGCGCAGCCGGGCGGCGACCAGCACACCCCGGATCGCGGCCAGTACGCCGACCCCGGCGGCGACCGCGATGCCGGTCCGGCCGTTGAACGGCACCAGCCCGAGCCCGCCGCCCACGACGAACGCGAGCATCAGCACCGTCTCCGAGTGGGCGAAGGAGCTGGCTCGCAACCGCTCCGGGATGCGCTCCTGGATCGAGGCGTCCACGGCCAGCTTCGCTATCCCGCTTACCAGCGCGGCGACCAGGCAGAGCAGGGCGACCATCACCAGCGAGAACTGGATGACGGCGAGCACCGCGACACCAGCCACGATGATCATGCTGCTGGACTGGATGGCGGTCGGCCGGTGGATGCGCAGTCTTGTGCCGATGGCGGTGGCCAGGAAGCTGCCGACCGCGAGTGCGCCGCCGACCACCCCCAGCGCCCACTCGGCGCCCAGATCCCGGCCGAACGCCACCGTGGTCAGGTCGCCCTTCTTGATCGCGAAGGCGAGGAAGAGCAGCAGGAAGCCGTACACCGCGCGTAGCGTCGCGGCACCGATCAGGGTGGCGATCACCAGCCGGCCCGCCGGTCGACCCCGGCCCAGCGGCCGATCGCCGCGGCGGCGGCCCAGCGCACGCAGTGGCCGGGGGACCCGCTCCGGTGGCTCCGAGTCGGCCTTCGGCGGCAGCCGCAGGGAGATGACCATGCCGATCAGGAAGATCACCGACGCGACGCGCAGCGGCCACTGCGGCCCGAACCAGAACGCGGCCAACCCGATCGGCGCCACCAACGCGCCCGCGACCGTGCCGTAGACGCTGGCACGGGCACCCACCTGGGAGAGGCCGAGGCCCTCCGGCAACAACCGGGGCACCGCCGCCGACCGGGCCACGCCGTACGCCCGGGACAGCGCGAGCACCCCGAACGCGGCCGGATACAGGCCGAAGCCGTGGATGTAGTCGGAGATCAACCAGGCCAGGAACGCGCGGCCGAGCATCGTGGCGGCCAGGGCGTACCGCCGGCCGTGCCGGAAGTGGTCCAGCAGCGGGCCTACCACGGGGGCGAGCATCGCGAACGGCACCATGGTCACCAGCAGGTAGAGCGCGACCTTGCTGCGGGCCTCGCCCAGCGGCACGTTGAAGAAGATCGTCCCGGCCAGGCCGATGGCGATCAGAGTGTCCCCGGCGCAGGAGACCGCGTGCAGGTCGAACAGGCGAACCATGCCAACCTCGCCGCCGGCACCCCGGGTCCGGGCCCGACCGGCCCGGCGGGTCACCCAGCGGCTGCTGCCCACCGAACCGCGCAACAGTAGACGAATGGCGCGAATGCCGGTGCCGACGGTCCGCCCGAGGACGGATCGCCCGGAGCGGGAGTACGACGGCATGTGCACCATCCTCGCCCATTCGATCCAGGTACGCCGTACCACTGCGGGGAAAGGTTCCCCGGGAGTCCCTGTCACCCCTGCGAGGCGCATGGGGAACAATGGTGAAGTGACCAGGCCCGTCTCCACCCGTGCCGCCCGTCTCGACCAGGTCTGCGCCGCCGCCGTCGAGGTGGCCCGCGCTGGCATCACCGAGGTGGATGCCGACGATGTCGGCGACCACCTGCAGGTCGTGGCCGAGGGTGATCGGCTGGTCACCCACTACTTCGAGTGCCGCCTCGCCGGCTATGGCGGCTGGTGGTGGGCGGTCACCGTCACCCGGGTGCCGCGCAGCAAGACTGTGACGATCTGCGAGACGGTGCTGCTGCCCGGCCCGGACGCGCTGCTCGCGCCCGGCTGGCTGCCCTGGCAGGAGCGGCTCAAGCCGGGCGACCTGGGTCCGGGCGATCTGCTGCCGACCTCGCCGGATGACGACCGGCTGGTCCCCGGCTACCTGCTCTCCGACGACCCGGCGGTCGAGGAGACGGCGTGGGAGCTGGGCCTCGGGCGAGCCCGGGTGCTTTCACTCGAGGGCCGCGTCGACACGGCGCAGCGCTGGTACGACGGCGACCACGGCCCCGCCGCGCCCATCTCGGCCGCCGCTCCGGCCGCCGCTCGCTGCGGCACCTGCGGCTTCTACCTGCCGCTGGCCGGTGCGATGCGGCAGGCCTTCGGGGCGTGCGGCAACTTCTACGCCCCCGATGATGGCCGGGTGGTGAGCGCCGACCACGGTTGCGGCGCCCACTCCGAGACGCTGATCGAGGCGGCCGAGACCGCGGTCGACGAACTGCCCACGGTGTACGACGACAGTGCCATGGAGGCCATGTCGGTCAGCCGCGCCCCGGGTTCGGTGGAGACTGCCGAGCTGGCGGAGCCGTACGGGCACTCCTGATCGTTCGCGCCGGGGTGCTCCGGCGCAGCGGCCAGGTCAGTTCGCGCGTCGGCGGCGTCGGTTGGCGTCGTGTCGCATCATCACGGCGAGACCCGGGAAGCCCCACAGGAAACCGGCGAGGCAGGTCCAGAGCCAGTTCTGGTGACCGTGGTCGGTGAGCCAGCCACGGAAGAAGATCAACAGGACGAGCCCGGCCACTGCCCACGCGATCAACCCGGCGACGGCGAACGGCACCATCGGCGGGTCCAGTGGTGCGGGCCGCGGTGGCTGCTCGTTCGACATTGAGCAAGCGTACGCGACCTACTTCCCCTGCCCGTGAGTGATCTGGGACGATGCGCGCGACAACCGGAAGATCACCTGCGAGGACCTGATGGCAGTAGCGCCGCCCGAGAACGGCACCCCTCCCGACCCCGCTCACCCGCGTAACGGTTTCGACCGGTTCTTTGAGATCTCCGCCCGTGGCTCGACGTTGAGCCGCGAGGTACGCGGTGGCCTGGCGACCTTCTTCACGATGGCGTACATCGTGGTGCTCAACCCACTGATCCTGGGTGGTGCCGTCGACGGTGACGGCAAGACCCTCCCGATTCCCGCGCTCGCTGCCGTGACCGCGCTGGTCGCCGGCCTGATGACCATCCTGATGGGTGTGGTCGGCCGGTTCCCGTTGGCACTCGCCGCCGGTCTGGGCGTCAACGCGCTGGTGGCGTACGAGATCGCGCCCGAGATGACCTGGGCCGACGCGATGGGCCTGGTGGTGATCGAGGGTGTGATCATCGCGGTGCTGGTGCTGACCGGTCTGCGGACCGCGGTGTTCCGCTCGGTGCCGACCCAGATGAAGACCGCGATCGGGGTCGGCATCGGTCTGTTCCTGACCATCATCGGCCTGGTGGACGCCGGCTTCGTCCGGCGCATCCCGGACGCCGCCAACACCACCGTCCCGGTCGGCCTGGGCATCGGCGGCAAGCTGGTGAGCTGGCCGATGCTGGTCTTCGTGGTGGGTCTGCTGATCACCCTGGTGCTGGTGGTCCGCCGGGTGAAGGGCGCGATCCTGATCGGCATCCTCGCCTCGACGGTGCTCGCGGTGATCGTGGAGGCGGTCGGCAACATCGGCCCGTCGTTCGTCAACGGTCAGCCCAACCCGAAGGGCTGGTCGCTGAACGTGCCGGAACTGCCCAAGACGGTGGTGGACCTGCCGGACCTGTCACTGCTCGGCAAGTTCAACGTGTTCGACTCGTGGGGTCGGGCTGGCTGGCTGGTCGTGCTGATGTTCGTCTTCACGCTGCTGATCACGGACTTCTTCGACACCATGGGCACGATGGTGGCGGTCGGCCAGGAGGGCGGCCTGCTCGACGAGCAGGGCACCCCGCCGCGGGCCAAGGAGATCCTGCTGGTCGACTCGATCGCTGCGGCGGCCGGCGGTGCGGCCAGCACCTCCAGCAACACGTCGTACATCGAGAGTGCCGCCGGTGTCGGGGAGGGCGCCCGGACCGGCGTGGCCAGCCTGGTCACCGGCTCGCTCTTCCTGCTGGCGATGTTCCTGGCGCCGCTGGTGGTGATCGTGCCGTTCGAGGCGGCCTCGACGGCCCTGGTGGTGGTCGGCTTCCTGATGATGACGGCGGTGCGGACGATCGACTGGTCCGACTACGAGATCGCCATTCCGGCGTTCCTCACCATCGTGCTGATGCCGTTCACGTACTCGATCTCGAACGGGATCGGCGCTGGCCTGATCACCTTCGTGGTGGTCAAGCTGGCCAAGGGTAAGGCCCGGGAAGTCCATCCGCTGCTGTACGGGGTGGCCGTGCTGTTCGTGCTGTACTTCCTGCGCGGGCCCATCGAGTCCCTGGTGCTCTGACCTACGTCCGGGCGGGGAATCGAACGGGATTCCCCGCCCGGAACAGCACTAACGTCCTCGTGAGCCTGGTCATAACAGATGTCGTTAGCCAGGCTCATTAGTTAAGCTAACTATCGTGACGGAGCGGACGGTGACGGCGGAACGCGTGCCACCGGCGCAACTGGCTCCCCAGTTGCGTGATGCGATCACCCGACTCAACCGGCGGGTCCGCCAGGCCCGACCGGTCGGCGACCTCACAGTCACCCAGGTTTCCGCGCTCACCAGCCTGCGGCTGGCCGGCGCGCTGACGCCTCGGGAACTGGCCGACGTGGAGCGGGTGCAGCCACCGACGATGACCAAGATCGTCGGAAAGTTGGAGGACCGTGGCCTCGTGCAGCGGACCCCCCATCCGACCGACGGCCGGCAGGTCATCCTCACGGCGACCGAAGGAGGGCAGGCCGTGCTCGACCAGTTCGAGCGGGCCCGCGATGAGTGGCTGGCCCACCGGCTGGCCGCGCTCGACGAGGATGAACGGGAGACCCTGCAGAGGGCCGCCGAGATTCTTCAGCAGCTCGCTCGCGCCTGAGCCGCGCCCGCGCCACCGGGTCCGTGCCGTCACCTGTCGATGACGCGTACGTCCGGAGGAGGCGCACCAAGAGTGCAGGCGAAGCTGAGCACGATGTTCCAGTCCCTACAGGTCCGCAACTACCGCCTCTTCGCATCCGGGCAGCTGATCAAGTTGATCGGCGTCTGGATGATGTTCATCGCCCAGGACTGGCTCGTCCTTGAGCTCTCCAACAACTCGGCCACCGCGCTCGGCGTGGTCACCGCCTGCCAGTTCACCCCGGTGCTCCTGCTCACCCTGCTCTCCGGCCGGCTCGCCGACCGGTACGACAAGCGGGTGCTGCTTTTCGCCGCCAACGCCTTCTGGACCGTGCTGGCGCTCGGCATGTCCGTGCTGGTCCTCACCGACCTGGTGCAGCTCTGGCACGTCTTCGCCTTCGCCGCGCTGCTCGGCACCGCCAACGCCGTGGAGACCCCGGTCCGTCAGGCGTTCGTCTCCGAACTGGTCGGCACGCCACTGCTGCCCAACGCGCTGTCGCTCAACGCCGCCGTGTTCAACTCCGCCCGGATCGTCGGCCCGGCCGTCGCCGGTCTGGCCATCGCCGCCTTCGACGTGGGCCCGGTCTTCCTCTTCACCGCCCTCAGCTCCATCGCGCCGCTGGTCAACGTGGTCCGGATGCGTACGGCTGACCTGCACCGCGACGCCCTGCTGCCCCGGGACGAGCGCGCGTCGGCCCGGGTGATCGACGGGCTGCGGTACGTGTGGCGCCGCCCGGACCTGCTACTGCCGATGGCCGTGATGTCGGTGATCGGCATGTCGCTGTTCAACTTCCAGCTCACCCTGGCCGCGCTGGCCAAGACGGTCTTCCACACCGGTGCCGCCTCCTTCGGCCTGTTCAGCACCGCACTCGCGGTCGGCGCGTTGGGTGGCGCTCTCAGCGGCACCGGTCGGCGTAGCCGTCCGTCGGTCTGGCTGGTGCTGGGCGCGGCCGTCGCCTGCGCCAGCTTCGGCACCCTGGTCGGTCTCGCCTCGGCGTACTGGCTGGTCGTGACTCTGCTGGTGCCGACCGGCTTCTTCATGGTCTTCTTCGCCCAGGCCGCCAACCAGCGGGTCCAGCTGGGCGTGGACGCGGCGTTCCGGGGACGGGTGATGGCCCTGTGGGTGCTGGTGTTCCTGGGCACCAACCCGGTCGGCGCGCCATTGATCGGCTGGGTCGCGGAGCGCTACGGTGCCGGCGCCAGCATCTGGATGGGTGGGCTGATCTCGCTGGCCGCCGCGCTGATCGCCCTCACCTGGCAGCTGCGCCGCTCCGGTGCCCGGCTGCGCTTCCGGGTGCTGCCGATGCCCCGCTTCTATGTCACCCCCACCGACTGCTGAGGTTTAACGGAGGCGGCCGGGTCGTTCCGTCGGCGGATTGCGCGGATGCGGCCAAATCGCTGGCGGGGCGGCATGGTGGGGCTTAGCGTCGATACGTGGGAGTCGGACGCGCGCTGATGCTGGCCCTGGCGTTCCTCGCCGTGGCCAGTCTGCCGGCGGCAATCGCCCTGCTCTTCTGCTACGACGAGATCCTCGACCGGGTGGTCTGCGGTTGGTCCGAGTGGCGTGAGCGCCGGCGGGAGAAACGCACGATAGCCCGTCTCGACCGGGCCGTCGAGGCCGACGCGCTGACCCGGGACATCGACCTCAGCGAGTTCGACCGCATCGACCGTCGGCCCTTGGAACAGCTCGCCGCCGATCTGCGCCGCCTCGGCGGTCAGCGGCTCGGCGGCACCGGCCGGTCGATGGTCTGGCACGGCGGGCTGCTCCAGGCGTACGACGACAGGCTCCGGCTGGCCTGCCGTGCCCTCGGCATCGTCGAACACCTCGCCGAGTTGGAGGGCGTCGACCAGGAGATCGAGCGAGTCCGGGTGGAGGGTGTGCTGCACGACGCCGGGCTGGCCCTGCCGGCCCGGACCGGGCACCGGCAACGGCACCGCTGAGCGGCGCGCTACGACCGGCTCGCCGCCTGGCCGCTCTGACTCGGTGGCGCGGGTTTGCCGTGGAGGACTTCGCGGGCCTGTTCGGCGGCGCGGGTGATGCTCTCGCTGATGAAGTCGAGGAAGCGGGCGATGTTCTCCAGGCGGGTGGCGGCGGGGGTGTGGGGGCCGAGGAGGGCGACGCCTTGGCGTGCGGTTTCGACGAGCTGGTCGTTGGATCGGGCGCCGGCGATCGTTGCCTGGTAGAAGAGTTCGTCGTCGACGACGTAGCGGTCGCGGCGGCGTTCGTCGCGTTCTCGGCGGACGAGGCTCTGGCTCTCCAGGAAGGCGATCGCCTTGGAGATGGACGCCGGGCTGACCTGGAGATGCTGGGCGAGTTGGGACGCGGTGACGCTGCCCGCGTCGGTGGTGAACAGGCAGGTCAACACCCGGGCCGCCATCTTGGTCAGGCCCGAGGCCATGAGGACGGTGGTGAGCGTCTCCTCGTACTCGGCCAGGGCCTCGGCGTCGCGTCCGTGCGCCTGAGGAAGCGCGGCCGTCCCTCGGGAGGAGGCGGGCCTGCGCCGGTGGGCGCGGTGCTCGGTGGCGCGGTGGGCCAGGTCGGCGCGGTAGGCGGTGGGGCCGCCGTTGCGCATCACCTCACGCGTGACCGTTGAGGTAGGACGGTCGAGACGTCGAGCGATCTCGGCGTAGGGGAGGCTGTCGGCCAGCCCCAGCGCGATCCGCTGGCGTTCCTGCTGGGTAAGCCTGCCTCCCGGCATCGCGTTCTCCCTGGTGTTCGTTCGTGGGCGGTCCCTGGTCTTCCCCACCATAGCGTTCACTTCACAACCATTGCAATGATCAGAGCGCATTCGTTGCGTTGATTTCAGCATCGTTGCAACAGTTTCACGCCGTCTAGCTCGGCAAATGCCGTTCAAGCGCAACGAGGGCGTTGCCGGGTGTTGGAAAGCAACGTAGCGTTTCTCGTGTCGGAAACAACGAACGAGCACGGGAGAGCACGATGCAGAAGTTCGACACCCCCGCCCCGATCTCCGCCGTCCTGGACATCCCCGCCGGACGCATCCAGTTCATCGCCGCAGACCGCGCCGACACCACCGTCGAGGTCCTGCCCACCGACCCTTCCAAGAGCCGCGACACCAAGGCCGCCGCGCAGACCACCGTCGCCTACACCGACGGCGTCCTGCGGATCACGGCCTCGAACGCCAGCAACCCGCTCCTCGGCCCGTCCGGATCCCTGGAGGTCACCGTCCAGCTGCCCGCCGGCTCCCGCATCGATGCCAAGGCCGCCAGCGCTGAGCTCCGCAGCGTCGGACGCCTCGGCGACGTCGCCTTCGAAGGCGCGTACCGCCAGATCAAGATTGACGAGGCCGCGAGCGTCCGCCTCACGGCGATCGACGGCGACGTCGAGGTCGGCCGGCTCAACGGCCCCGCGGAGATCAGCACCGCACGGGGCGACATCCGGATCAGCGAGGCCGTGCACGGCACGGTCGTGCTCCGTACCCAGTCCGGCAACATTTCGGTCGCCGCCGCAGCCGGTGTCTCGGCCGCCCTGGACGCCGGCACCGGCTATGGCCGCGTCAGCAACGCCCTCAAGAACGACGGCACCACCGCACTCGACATCCGCGCCACCACGTCCCACGGCGACATCACCGCCCGCAGCCTCTAAGTCCCACCCAACCCGTGACGCGACCAGGAGTGGAGACATGACGATGAACAGAACTTCCTCGACCAGTTCGACGTGGACCGGCATGGTGCCGGTCGACGACACGGCCCTGGCCGTCACCGACACCGGCGGTCCCGGTATCCCAATCATCTACCTCAATGGTCAGTTCGCCACCCAGGGGTACTGGCGGCGAGTCATCACTGAACTGGGAACGGGGTGGCGGCACATCACCTACGACGAGCGGGCCCGCGGCAGGAAATCGAAGCGTTCGGCGGACTATTCCTTCGAGGCGGCTGTCCGGGATGTCGATGCCGTTCTCGCCGCCAGGGGTGTGGACCGGGCGCTGCTGGTGGGCTGGTCCTACGGAGCGGTCGTCGGGGCACACTGGGCGAGCCGGAATCCGGAGCGTGCCCTGGGCGCGGTCCTGGTCGACGGCGCGTTCCCCTACGACTGGCTCGACGAGGCCATGGAGCAGCGGATCCGGAAGCTGTTCCGGCGGATGGGCTGGTTCCTGCCGCTGCTGCGCCCGACGGGCCTGGCACCGCGGATGAACGCCGACCAGCAGGCGAACAGCAACATCGAGCTCGGCAGGCTCTCCCGCGAGCGCGAGCTCGGCCCCGTGCTGGACAACATCACCGTCCCGGTGCGGTATGTGGTCGCGTCGGGGACGTCATTCGGAAGCAAGGGTGATGAGCAGGAACAGATCCGCACCAGCCTCGATGCGGTGACCGCCCGTAACCCGAACATTCAGATCGGCGCGAGGGTCGGCAGCAACCACGGTGCGATCCTCAAGAGGGACTTCCCGGCCGTCGCCGAGGCCGTACGCGAGGTCGCCGCCCTTGACCGTGGGGGCGCTGAAGACACGACCAGCCGTCGGTGAGGTTCGAGTGGCCCCGCGTCGACGGGTGGCGAACCGCCACCCGTCGACGCGAAGCGTCAGGAAGACTCGCGCGCCGCCGGGCCGCTGCCGAAGAGCACGTCGTCCCAGCTCGGCAGCCGCTTGCGCGGCTTGCCGTTGGCATCGGTGGACTCGCCGGCAGCCGCCGCGGGGCCCGTCCGGCGGGGCCGCAGCACCGCCAGCGACGGCACGGCCGGCACCTCCTTGGGCGCATCCGAGTCGTCGTCGAAGGCAGACCCCTGGCCGCCGCCGAGCAGCGCGGCAGCACCCCCGCCGATCGGCCGCTGCCGGGGCGCGTCCGACCCGGCATGAGCAGCCGGGGTACGCGGCTCAAGGCCACGACCTGACGAGCCGCCGAGCGGGCGGTCCAGTGAGGCGAGCAGCGCGTCGCGGCCGGCCCGGATCGGATCCCGACCGGAGCGCGGGTGCTCGGACGCCGCCGGCAACCCGTGCCCACCACGGCTCGGCTCGCCGCGCGACGGACCGGGCAGGGCGTGCCCGCCCCGCTCCGGCGCCGGCTCCTGGCCCAGGATCGGCGTGGGCCGCTCGGCGCACAGGTACTGCGCCATGTCGTCGTGCGGCGTAACCACCTGCCGGGCCTTGTCCATGTCCCAGATGGCCTGCGCGGTGGCCTTGCCCGACGGCCAGGTGGCGATGATCCGCCAGGTGCCGTCGTCGCGCCGGTACGCATCCCAGGAGATCTTCTCGGTGTCGATGCCGTGCTGGCTCAGTCGGCCGTTGACCACCTCGGCGAGCGGGGTGGGCTTCTCCGCGCCCTTGAGGCGGGTCCGACGGGCATGCTGGGCGAGCATCGCCCGCTCCTGGAGCACCGGGCCGGCGTAGCGCAGCACCCGGTCGACCGGCACCCCGGCGATCCGGGCGACGTCCTCGGCGGACTCACCGGAGCGGATGCGGGCCTGGATGTCCCGGGGGGACAGTGAGGGAATCGGGTCGACGGTGCTGGGTGCCACGGCGAGCGGCGGGGCACCCGGCTCGGGGTGCATCACGCCGGCGATGCGCTCGTCGATCGGCAGGGCGAGGAGTCGCCCGACCTCGTCGGCGAGCACCAGCGCCTGGCCGTCCTCGGAGAGGGCGACGAAGCGTACTGGGCGCATAACGTTGCCTCCGTCCCGCTTCGCTGGCCGCACACCACGAGTCGGCCACCCAGGCGTCTCGGACCACCGTACGCGCATCTGCCTCAGACTGGGGGAAGCGACACCCCGCATGTCGTGACTGAGCTGCGGCAATGATCACGGTCGGTGTCCATCGGGGCCCCGACAGACACCGACCGTGACGAACCTCAGAGTCGCTCGACCACGTAGTCGATGGACGCGGTCAGCGCCTCGACATCGGCCGGCTCGACGGCCGGGAACAGCGCCATCCGCAGCTGGTTGCGACCGAGCTTGCGGTAGGGCTCGGTGTCCACGATGCCGTTGGCGCGCAGCGCCTTGGCGATCGCCGTGGCGTCCACCTCGTCGGCGAAGTCGATGGTGGCGACCACGTTGGAGCGCAGCGCCGGGTCGCTGACGAACGGGGTTGCCACGGTGGACCGCTCCGCCCAGCCGTACACCGTCGCGGCGCTCTCGGCGGTGCGCTTGGCCGCCCAGGCCAGGCCACCCTGCGCGTTCATCCAGTCGGTCTGCTCGGCCGCCAGGAAGATGGTGGCCAGCGCCGGGGTGTTGTAGGTCTGCTCCAGCCGCGAGTTGTCGATCGCGGTGACCAGGTCGAGGAAGGCGGGGATGTAGCGCCCGGACGCCTTGATCTCAGCGGCCCGGTCCAGGGCGGCCGGTGACATCAGGGCCAGCCAGAGACCGCCGTCGGAGCCGAAGCACTTCTGCGGAGCGAAGTAGTAGACGTCGGTCTCGCCGACGTTGACCTCCAGGCCACCCGCGCCGGAGGTCGCGTCGACCAGCAGCAGCGAGCCCTCGTCGGCCCCGGCCACCCGGCTGATCGGGACGGCCACACCGGTCGAGGTCTCGTTCTGCGGCGTCGCGTACGCGTCCACGCCGGATTCGGCGACCAGGGTCGGTGCGCTGCCCGCGTCGGCCTTGCGGACGGTCGGCTCGCCCAGGAACGGCGCGTCCTTGACGGACTTGGCGAACTTGGCGCCGAACTCGCCGAAGCTGGCGAACTGGGCCCGGTCGCGGATCAGGCCGAAGGTGGCGACCTCCCAGAACGCGGTGGTGCCACCGTTGCCGATCACGACCTCGTAGCCCTCGGGCAGCGAGAAGAACTCGGCGATGCCGGAGCGTAGCCGGGACACCTGGTCGCGGACCGTCTTCTGCCGGTGCGAGGTGCCCAGGTAGCTGGTGGCGACCTCGGCAAGTGCGGACACGGCCTCGGGGCGCACCTTGGACGGGCCGCAGCCGAAGCGTCCGTCGGCAGGCTTGATCTCATCGGGAATCCGGATTGTCGGTGCGTCAGCCACGGTCTTCAAGATCCTTCCGCAAGGGCGAGGGCGGGCCCGGCGACACTGCCGGCCCTCATCCTCGCACCCGGACCCATCGGTGCAAGCCGGGCCCCCGAGGGCGGATCTGAGGCCTTCGCCACACTCGACTCCGGCAGCCGTTGAGGAAGGGCCCCTCCTCAACGCCAGGCGTTGAGAAGGGGCCCTTCCGCACCGCTCAGGCGCCGTGCGGGATGGCGGCCCAGCCCTCGACGTCGGACGGCTTGCGGGTCTCCGGGCCCAAGTAACGGGCGGACGGGCGCACCAGCCGCTGCAGCCTCTTCTGCTCCAGGATGTGCGCGCTCCAGCCGCCCATCCGGGCGCAGGTGAACATCGAGGTGAACATGTGCGCCGGCACCTCGGCGAAGTCCAGCACCACGGCCGACCAGAACTCGACGTTGGTGGCCAGCACCCGGTCCGGGCGGCGGGCCTGCAACTCGGCAAGGGCGGCCTTCTCCAGCGCCTCGGCGATCTCGAAGCGCGGCGCGCCCAGCTCCTTGGCCGTGCGCCGGAGCACTCGGGCGCGCGGGTCCTCGGCCCGGTAGACGCGGTGCCCGAAGCCCATCAACCGCTCGCCGCGATCGAGCACGCCCTTGACGTAGCCCTCCGCGTCGCCGCTGCGCTCCACCGCCTCCAGCATGCTGAGCACCCGGGACGGGGCGCCTCCGTGCAGCGGGCCGGAGAGGGCACCGATGCCCGACGAGATGCAGGCAGCCGCGTCCGCCCCGGTGGAGGCCACGATGCGAGCGGTGAAGGTGGAAGCGTTCAGGCCGTGCTCGGCGGCCGAGATGAAGTACGCGTCGACAGCCTTGACATGCCGCGGGTCGGGCTCGCCGCGCCAGCGCTTCATGAAGCGTTCGACGATGGTCTGCGCCTTGTCGATCTCCTTCTGCGGCACCGCCGGCAGGCCGAGGCCCCGGGCGGACTGGGCGACGAAGGAGAGCGCCGTCACCGAGACCCTGGCGAGATCCTCGCGGGCCTGCTCGTCGGAGATGTCCAGCAGTTGGCTGAGCCCCCAGTACGGGGCCAGCATGGCGACCGCGGACTGCACGTCGACGCGGATGTCACCGGAGTGCACCGGCACCGGGAACGGCTCCGCCGGCGGCAGGCCCGGCCCGAACCGGCCGTCGACCAGCAGTGCCCACACGTTGCCGAACGACACCTGCCCGATCAGATCCTCGATGTCGACTCCGCGATAGCGCAGCGCGCCGCCCTCACGGTCAGGTTCGGCGATCTCGGTCTCGAAGGCGACGACGCCCTCCAGCCCGGGTTTGAAATCGGCCATGTCGCTCTCCTGGATCTGGTCGGTGCGCCCGGTCGGCTCATCCGGCCCGGTCGGCCGAGCGCCTTAGGCGACCCTCAGGGATGTGTTCGGAACATCTTGCCTGCTGAGTAAGGGATACGCGACCCGCTGCGACTGTGCTGCACGCGACATCCCCGGGTGAGCATTCTCCCCGCCGCTCGGTGAGACTGTGCGGTGCGGGCTGGCCAGCGCGGGAGGGCGCTGGAGGGGCCGCCGAGAAGGAGTGGGGACGTGACGGGTGACACACCCGCCCCGGCCGCGATGCGTAACGAGTACGCCGCGGACCTGGGCCTGACCGAGGCTGACCTGGCCGCCGACTGGCACACCCAGTTCGACCGCTGGTTCGCCGACGCGGTGGCCTTCGGGCTACCCGAACCGAACGCGATGGTGGTGGGCACCGCCGACTCCGCCGGCCGGCCGAGCGGGCGGACGGTGCTTCTGAAGGGGTACGACCCGGAGGGCTTCGTCTTCTTCACCAACCACCTGTCGCGCAAGGGCGTCGAGGCCTCCGCCAACCCGTACGCCAGTCTGGTCTTCCCGTGGTTCCCCATGCAGCGTCAGGTGGTGGTCGCCGGACGGGTCGCGCATGTCGACCGCGCGACGAGCGAGGCGTACTTCGCCAGCCGGCCGCGCGGCTCCCAGCTGGGCGCGTGGGCCAGCCCACAGTCGCAGGTGGTGCCGGGCCGAGCCGAGCTGGAGGAGCGCTACCAGGAGGTGGCCGAGCGGTTCGCCGACGAGGCCGTGATCCCGACCCCGCCGCACTGGGGCGGGTTGCGGGTGCAACCCGAGTCGGTGGAGTTCTGGCAGGGCCGGGCCGGCCGGTTGCACGACCGGCTCCGCTTCCGCCATCTCGACGAGGGTGGCTGGGTCGTCGAGCGGTTGGCGCCGTGACGGGAGTGCAGGAGGCTCGGCCGCGCGGAGCGCGCCGCTGGGCGATCGACGTCCGTCCGCTGCGTGTGCCGGCGTACCGACGGCTCTGGCTCGGCAACACCGTGGCGATGTTCGGCTTCCAGTTCACCGCCGTCGCGGTGCCGGTGGAGATGTACGCCCTGACGCGGGACTCGTTCTGGGTCGGCCTGCTGGGCGTGGCTGCCTTCGTACCGTTGCTGATCTTCGGGCTCTGGGGCGGCGCGGTCGCCGACGCCCGCGACCGCCGTGCGGTGCTGCTCGGCGGGTCGGTGCTGCTCTGGGCGTCCACCCTCGGCCTGCTGGTCCAGGCACTACTGGACGTGGGCAGCCCGGTGCTGCTGTTGGCGTTGATGGCACTCCAGTCGGTGGCGTTCGCGATCAGCTCGCCGGCCCGCAGTGCCATGCTGCCCCGGCTGGTTCCGGACGACCTCGTTCCGGCCGCCAGCACCCTGAACTACACGACCTTCACCGCGGCCTCGGTGGCCGGGCCGCTCGCCGCCGGCCTGATCCTCGCCGCCTCGCCGGACATCGCGGTGGTCCTGCCGATCGCGTACGGGGTGGACGCGCTGCTGTTCACCGCGATGCTCTGGGCAGCGCTGCGCCTGCCGGCGCTGCCGCCCGAGCCGACCGCCGACGGTCAGGCCCGCCGTGCCGGCCTGGCCAGCGTCCTCGACGGGATCCGCTACCTGGCCACCACACCCGTACTGCTGCTGTCCTTCGGGGTGGACCTGATCGCGATGATCCTCGCCATGCCGCGGGCGCTCTTCCCGGAGATCGCCCACGAACGGTTCGGCGGCGGTGGCGCGGTCGGCCTGCTCTACAGCGCCATCGCGATCGGCTCGATGATCGGCGGGCTGACCTCCGGCTGGATCGGCCGGCTCCGCCGGCAGGGGCTCGGCCTGGTGCTCGCGGTGGTCGCCTGGGGTCTCGCCATCGCGGCGGCCGGGCTGGCCCACCAGCTCTGGCTGATGGTCCTGCTGCTCGCCGTGGCCGGGGCCGCCGACCTGATCAGCGCGGTGCTGCGTCAGTCGATGCTGCTGGTCTACGCACCCGACCGGATGCGCGGCCGGCTCCAGGGCGTCAACACGGTCGTGGTGGCGGGTGGTCCACGCCTGGGCGACCTCCGAGCCGGCACCATGGCCGCCGGGTTCGGCGGCGGGGTGGCGTGGGTGGCTGGCGGGCTCGCCTCGGCGGTGCTCGTGGTGGTGCTCGCGGTCGCGTTCCCGGCACTGCTGCGCTACCGGGCCGCGACGGCGTCGAGCGGCGACCGGACGTGACCGGTTAGGGTCGCCGGCATGGAAAGCCCCGATCAGCGCCCGTTCTCCGGCGCCCAGTGGACCATCTCCGCCGCCGGCCACGAGGCCGTCATCGTGGAGGTGGGCGGCGGGCTGCGGACGTATCGGCACGATGGTGTCGACCTGGTCGACGGGTACCAGACCGACGAGGTCTGCCCCGGCTGCGCCGGGCAGGTGCTGGCACCGTGGCCGAACCGGATCCGCGATGGCCGGTACGCGTTCGGTGAGCAGACGCACCAGCTCCCGCTGACCGAGCCGGAGCGGCACGTGGCTATCCACGGGCTGGTCAACTGGGCGCCGTGGCGTCTGTTGGAGCAGTCGGAGGACGCGGTGACGGTCGGGTACGACCTACCGCCGCAGCCGGGCTACCCGTGGCCGTTGCGGCTGCTCAGCCGGTGGAGCGTGGGCGCGGACGGGCTGCGTGCCGAGCACGAGGTGACCAACATCGGCGGGGAGGCCGCGCCGTTCGGCTTCTCCGTGCACCCGTACCTGCAACTGCCGGGCGTCGCGGTCGACGACCTGGTCCTGCGGCTGCCGACCCGTACCCGGCTGCTGGTGGACGGCCGGTTGCTGCCGATCGGTGCGACGCCGGTGGCCGGCACCGAGTACGACTGGACCAGCCCGCGCCGGATCGGTGCAGCCCAGCTGGACCTCTGCTTCGGCCAGGTGGTCAGCGACGCCGACGGCGGCTCGTCGGTGAGCCTGTCCGCACCGGACGGTTCGGCGGGGGTGAGCATCTGGGCGGATGCCGAGTTCGGCTGGTGGCAGGTGTTCACCGGGGACGCGCTCACCGGTGATCGGCACCGCCGCTCGGTGGCGATCGAGCCGATGACCTGCCCGCCGGACGCGTTCCGCTCGGGCAAGGACGTGCTGACGCTCAAGCCCGGTACGACCTGGCGGGGCGCCTGGGGCATCCGCCCCGGGGCCTGAGCGGGCCGGCGAGGGAGCGCGGGATGGAGTTCGCCGAGGTCGTCCGCCGTCGGCGGATGGTGCGCAACTACGACCCGGACCGCGCCGTCCCGCCCGACGTGGTCGACCGGCTGCTCGACCACGCGGTCCGCGCTCCGTCGGCCGGATTCGCCCAGGGCTGGGGCTTCCTGGTGTTGGAGGAGGCGGCCGACCGCGAGCGGTTCTGGGCCGCCACCACGCCCGACGGCGGTGGCCGGGAGCGCTGGCTGGCCGGGATGCGGCGCGCGCCGCTGATCGTGGTGCCGCACGCCAACGAGTCGGCCTACCTGCAGCGGTACGCGGAACCGGACAAGGGTTGGACGGACCGGTCAACCGAGCGGTGGCCGGTGCCCTACTGGCACGTGGACACCGGCTTCGCGGCGCTGCTGATGCTGCTCACCGCGGTGGACGAGGGGTTGGGTGCGTGCTTCTTCGGCATTCCGCCGCAGCGGCTGGCCACCTACCGGGACGCGTTCGGTGTGCCGGCGGAGTACCAACCCATCGGTGCCATCACAATCGGTTACCGGGCAGCCGACCATCGGTCACCATCGCTGCGCCGTGGGCGTCGCCCAGTGGGCGAGGTGGTGCGGCGCGGCCGGTGGACCTGAGTGCGGTGTCCTGTTCGTCCGGTTGAGGATCGGACGAGCGGTAGTGAAACTGACATCAGGGAGCAGAACGCAGCGTGCGCAGGGCGGCTAGGCTGGCACGGTCATCGGTGCCGCGCCGCGCGGTGCCCGCCGCGGCCCGGCTCGGCGCCGTCGGTCGGCCCGGCCACGGGGAGGGGAGCGTGCCGTCGTGATCTTCAGAGCGGTCCGGGACGGGCGTCCCTATCCGGAGCACAATCTGACGCTCAAACAATGGGCGGAGATCCCTCCCCGGCCACTTCGCCTGGACCAGATGATCACCACCAAGCGTGAGCTGGCGCTCGACAAGCTCCTCGCCGAGGATTCCACCTTCTACGGTGACCTCTTCCCGCACGTCGTGCAGTGGAATGGCGGGCTCTACCTGGAGGACGGGCTGCACCGGGCGTTGCGTGCCGCTCTGCAGCAGCGCAACCAGATTCACGCGCGGGTGCTGGTGCTCTCCGAACCGATCGAGTGACGCGACCGCGCCCATCGGCCTGAGTCTTCGTTAAGGTGGCGTCCATGACCGCTCCGCTCGACCTGCTCGACCTGGATTCGTCGCTCACCGAGGAAGAGCGGCAGATCCGCGACGTCGTCCGCCAGCTCGTCGACGACCGGGTGCGCCCACACGTCGCCGACTGGTATGAGGACGGCCGGGTGCCCGCCCGGGAGCTGGCCCGCGAGTTCGGAAAGCTCGGCCTGCTCGGCATGCACCTGACCGGCTACGGCTGCGCCGGCGCCTCCGCCGTCGCGTACGGGCTGGCCTGCCAGGAACTGGAAGCCGGCGACTCGGGCGTCCGCTCGTTGGTCTCGGTGCAGGGATCGCTGGCCATGTACGCCATCTGGCGCTACGGCAGCGAGGAGCAGAAGCAACGCTGGCTGCCGCCGATGGCCACCGGCGAGGCGATCGGCTGCTTCGGCCTGACCGAACCGGACCACGGCTCCGACCCCGCCTCGATGGCCACCCGGGCCCGCCGCGACGGCGACGACTGGGTGCTCACCGGCGGCAAGATGTGGATCACCAATGCGCCGATCGCGGACGTCGCGGTGATCTGGGCGCGCACCGACGCCGGCGTGCGGGGCTTCGCCGTACCCATGGACACGCCCGGTGTCACGGCCCGGGAGATCCGCCGCAAGATGTCGTTGCGCGCGTCGGTGACCGGCGAGATCGTGCTCGACGACGTCCGGCTTCCGGCCGACGCCCAACTGCCCGAGGCGGTCGGGCTCAAGGCGCCGCTGAGCTGCCTCACCGAGGCCCGGTACGGCATCATCTGGGGCGCGATCGGCGCGGCCCGCGACTGCCTGGAAACCACCTTGGCGTACGCCACCACCCGCACCCAGTTCGGTCGGCCGTTGGCCGGCTTCCAGCTCACCCAGGCGAAGCTCGCCGACATGGCCGTCGAGCTGGTGAAGGGGCAACTGCTCGCGCTGCACCTGGGCCGGCTCGCCGACGCTCACCGGCTGCGGCCCGAGCAGGTCAGCGTGGGCAAGCTGAACAACGTGCGGGAGGCCCTGGCCATCGCCCGGCAGTGCCGCACCATCCTCGGTGCCAACGGCGTCTCCGGTGAATACCCGGTGATGCGGCACGCCAACAACCTGGAGAGCGTGCTGACGTACGAGGGCACCTCGGAGATTCACCAACTCGTCGTCGGGCAGCGGCTCACCGGGCTCTCCGCCTTCGCCTGACCTGCGCGTTTGCACATTCCGGGCGCTCAGCGCGCGGCTGTCGTACGGGGGCCGTACCGTCATTGACAGACGACGTGTCTGACGAGGACGGTGAGCGTGATGGCCCGCGACGCTGGCATCAACGAGCCCACGAGGGAGTTCCCCGGTTACCCGACCGGCGACGATCTCAAGGAGCGGTCGGCCGCGACACTGGAGCCGACCACGGATACACCGGGTGGCCCCGGCGGCTCCGGAGGCTTTGACGGCCCCGGCGGTCCGGCGACCGGTGGCGGTGGTGGTGGGGCGGCCCGTGGCCTGCTCCTGCTGCTCGGCGCCGCCGCGCTGGCCGTGGTGGTGCTGCTCGGCATTCAGGCGACCGGCTTCCTGCCGGATTTCCGCAACCCGTTCGCCAAGGAGCAGACCGACCGTAGCCAGCCCCCGCTGTTGAAGTCGATTCAGGACCTCAGCCGCTACGTGGCCGCCGAGGGCAACTTCCAGGTCGTGGTCGACACCCAGAACGACCGGCGCAACGTTCCGGATTTTCTGCTCAACGAGCGCACGCTGTTCGTCGGGGCGGGCAGTGTCGAGGCGTACGTCGATTTCACCAAGATCGGTGAGGGTGCGATCGTCCAGTCCGCCGACGGTAAGTCCGTCGAGATCAAGCTGCCCGCGCCGCAGCTCGGCGAGACCAACCTCGACATGGAGAAGAGCTACGTCTTCGCGGAGCAGCGCGGCCTGCTCAACCGGCTCGGTGACCTGGTCGGCAACGACCCCAACCGGCAACAGCAGGTTTACCAGCTCGCCGAGGACCGGATCACCACCGCCGCCCGGGACAGCGGGCTGTCCGCCCGAGCCGAAGAGAACACCCGCAAGATGCTGGAGGGGCTGCTGCGCTCCCTCGGCTACCAGCAGATCACGGTCACCTACACGGCTGCCTGACCTGCCACACCCCGTACGCCGAAGCGCCCGCCCCGACACTCGTCGGGGCGGGCGCTTCCGTCCGGGCCGTCGTACCCCCAGCGCCGCCCCGTGGACTGCCGCGCCCAAGATCGGCGCCACTTCGGGGATGTTGGTGCCTCCGGCGCGCTTGAAGCAGCAACATCCCCGAAGTTGCCGCCCCGGGGCGGGGCAGGGCCGCCCGGGGTGGGGCGGGGTGGGCCTCGGCGGGAGTGGGTGCCTCGGGCGACGCGTCGGAGGCCACCACATCCCTGATGTGGTGGCCTCCGAGTGCAGTACGGCCTCGACAGGGCGTCGGTGTTGAGCGACGTGGAGGCGAAGTGCGAGCGTTAGTGCTGAGAGGCTAGGTAGCGGTCCTCGTTCGGCATGAGAATCCAGAGGATCAGGTAGACGATCACCTGGGTGCCGGGCAGCAGCAGTGACAGCAGGAACAGCAGCCGGACCATTCCGGCGGACATGCCGAACCGCCGACCGAGGCCGGCGCAGACACCGGCGAGCATGCGCCCCTGGCGGGGCCGGACCAGTTTGCGACTCATCGTCGTACTCCCACTCTGCGGCAGTGCGCCGCGTCTGCAATCCACGGTAGAAGGGGATGACCAGCCCGCCCTCCGTCCCGAGGAGGAGCAGCCACCCGTGGACCCGTAGGTGCAATACCCGGGCATCCCCTCGCTGACGCCTCCCCGCGCTGCCGGACCCGCTGCGCGGGGAGACGGCGGTCAGGTGTTCACGTCGCGGGGGCCGGGTGGCGCTGAGCTGGGCGGGTAGGCTGGCTGATCGGGCACCCACACCCCGGGTGGCCGGCACCCATACCCCGGGCGGTCACGAGCGGGGCCGCCAGACCGGTGGCCACGACCCGGCCGGGTCCCGTACGCCGGGACGACGGCGAGGAAGCGCAGCCATGATCAGTGTTTTCGACCTCTTCAGCGTCGGTATCGGGCCGTCCAGCTCGCACACGGTGGGGCCGATGCGGGCCGCGCGCACGTTCGTTGCCGGGCTCAAGGCCGACGGGCTGCTCACCGACACCGCGCGAGTCCAGGCTGAGCTGTTCGGCTCGCTGGGTGCCACCGGGCATGGCCACGGCAGTGACCGGGCGGTGCTGCTCGGGTTGGCCGGCGAGTCGCCGGAGACGGTCGACACGGACACCGTCGGTCCTCGGGTCGAGCGGATCAAGGCCGAGCGGCGGATCAGCCTCCTGGACGCGCACGAGGTCGACTTTGACCCGGATCGGGACCTGACGCTGCACCGCCGCCGGTCGCTGCCGTACCACCCGAATGGGATGACCTTCGTGGCGTACGACCGGGCTGGTGCCGAGGTACGCAGCCGCACCTACTACTCCGTCGGCGGCGGTTTCGTGGTGGACGAGGCTGCGGCTGGCGCGGACCGGATCAAGCCGGACAGCACCGCGGTGCGGTACCCCTTCCTGACCGGGGCGCAGCTGTTGGAGGTGACCACCCGCACCGGCCTGTCGATCAGCGAGGTGATGCTGGCCAACGAGCGTTCCTGGCGCAGCGAGGCGGACATTCGGGCCGGTCTGCTGGAGATCTGGCGGGTGATGCGGGAGTGCGTGGAGCGCGGCTGCGAGCGGGACGGCGTACTCCCTGGTGGGTTGAAGGTCCGGCGGCGCGCGGCGGAGCTGCGGCGCGGCCTGGAGGCGGACGCCGGGACCAGCGACCCGCTGCACGTGATGGACTGGGTGACGCTGTTCGCCCTCGCGGTGAACGAGGAGAACGCCGCCGGCGGTCGGGTGGTCACCGCGCCCACCAACGGCGCGGCCGGGATCATTCCGGCGGTGCTGCACTACTACACCCGGTTCGTGCCGGGTGCGTCCGATGACGGTGTGGTGCGGTTCCTGCTGACGGCCGGCGCGATCGGTGTGCTGTTCAAGGAGAACGCCTCGATCTCCGGGGCGGAGGTCGGCTGCCAGGGTGAGGTTGGTTCGGCGTGCTCGATGGCGGCGGCGGGGTTGGCCGAGGCTCTCGGTGGCACCCCGGAGCAGGTGGAGAACGCGGCCGAGATCGGGATGGAGCACAACCTCGGGTTGACCTGTGACCCGGTGGGTGGCCTGGTGCAGATCCCCTGCATCGAGCGGAACGCGGTAGCTAGCATCAAGGCGATCACGGCTGCCCGGCTGGCGCTGCGCGGCGACGGTGTGCACAAGGTGTCGCTGGACAAGGTCATCAAGACCATGCGGGAGACGGGCGCCGACATGAAGGTCAAGTACAAGGAGACGGCGCGTGGCGGTCTGGCCGTCAACGTGATCGAGTGCTGAGTCCGGCCGATTCGGGCATTCGTTCACCGACTGCTAACCTGTCGTCCGTTTCAGGAGGCGGGAGGCTGCGGTGACCTCTGGCGTCGCGGCGTTGTGGTCGCACCGCAACTCGCTCCGCATCCTGGTCAGACGTGACCTGGCGGTCAAGTACCAGCAGTCGGTGCTGGGCTACTTCTGGTCGTTGATCGAGCCGCTCGGCATGGGCGCGATCTACTGGTTCGTGTTCGGCGTGCTCTACTCCCGGGACACCGGTCGGCATCTCGGTGAGGCGGCCGGGTCGTACCCGCTGTTTCTGATCACCGGGATCTTCGCCTGGATGTGGACCAGTTCGGCGCTGAGCGAGGCGACGAACGCCCTGACCGGCCAGTCCCGGCTGATCACCACGATGAACGTGCCGCGTCAGGTCTTCCCGATCGGCCGGGTCACCGGCCGGTTCGCCGAGTACGCGGCCGGCCTGCCGATCCTGATCGCCATCGCGGTGATCTACGTGGTGCACGGTCGGGTCCACCCCGGCTGGTCGCTGCTCGCCCTGCCGCTCGCGGTGGCCGTCCAGGCCGCCCTGCTGGTCGGGCTCGCGCTGCTGCTCTCCGCGTGGAACGTGCTGATGCGCGACGTCGAGCGGCTCATGCGGCTGATCATCCGGGTGCTCTTCTACGCCACGCCGATCATCTATCCGCTCAGTCTGGTCCAGGAGTCCGGCCTGCCCGGCTGGCTGAAGGTGGTCTACGAGCTGAACCCGCTGGTGGGGATCTTCCAGCTGCACCACGCGATCTGGTACCCGGACGAGTTCCCGGACGCCCGGCTGCTCACCACCACCGTCGTCGGCAGCCTGCTGGTGCTGGCCGCCGGCTGGTGGTCGTTCCGCCGGTTGGAACCCGCCGTGCTCAAGGAACTCTGACGTGGCCGCGCCGATCATCGAGGCCGACGGCCTGGGCATCCGGTTCGTCCGCAACCGTCGCCGCCAACTGCGGCTGCGGGAGTTGTTGATCCATCGGGGCGGGCGCGGTGCCCTGCCCGGCCAGTTCTGGCCGCTGCGCGACGTGTCGTTCACCGTCGAGCCGGGCGAGACCATCGGGGTGATCGGCCGCAACGGCACCGGCAAGAGCACCCTGCTGCGGCTGATCGCCGGGGTGCTCATTCCGGACGAGGGCAGCATCCGGGTCAACGGTGCGGTGGCCCCGCTGCTGGAGCTGTCCGCCGGTTTCTCCAACGACCTGACCGGGCGGGAGAACCTGCACCTGGTCGGTGGACTGCACGGGCTGTCGGCGAGCTACCTGAAGCGGCACTTCGACGAGATCGTCGAGTTCGCCGGTGAGCAGGTGGAGCGGGCCATCGACACGTCGGTGCGGCACTACTCGTCGGGGATGAAGGTGCGGCTCGGCTTCGCGATCATCTCGCACCTGCCGCACCCGATCCTGCTGATGGACGAGGTGACCGCGGTCGGAGACGCGGAGTTCCGCAAGAAGTGTTACGCGACAATTGATCGTCTGCTCGGGGAGGGGCGCACGCTGGTGCTGGTGTCACACAACGAAAAGGACCTGACCCGGTTCTGCCGTCGGGGGTTGTACCTCGACGCGGGCCGGTTGACGCTCGACGGCACCATCGCTGAGGCGCTCGACGCGTACGACGCCGCGGTCCCGCGGTGACGCTCGCGATCGTGCTCGCCGCCGGGGCGCCCGCGGCGGGCCTGGCCACCGCGACCGGCGAGCCGCTGGCCGACCGCCTGGCCGCCCAGTTGCGTCGGGCCGGGGCGGACGAGGTGCGCTTCGCCGCCAACCTCGACGAGTTGACCGCGTTGGTCGACAACGCCACCGTGCCCGTGCTGATCACCGGCACCGACCTGGTCGCGCACACCGCCGTACTGCGGCACCTGGCCACCAGCCCGGTGGGTCCCACGGTGGCGCTGGTGCTCGGCGACCCGCCCGTGCCCGGACGGACGGCCGTGCGGGAGGAGCGCGGCCAGGTGGTCGACGCTGGCGCGTTGGACGCCCTCGACGGGGACGCCACCGGCGTGTTCGGCGGCGCGCTGCGGGTCGGCGTGGACGACCTGCCGACCCTCGCCGCCGCTGCCCGGGCCGCCGCGTCCGGGCTGCTTCCCGTCGCCGCCCCGATCGGCCCGGTCGGGGATGTCGCCCCGTTCGGGCCCGCCGGTGCGCGGGCCGACGTGGGCGAGGGCCTGGCGCCGGTCGCGGCCGGTGGCCCCGGGTCCGCGGTGGACCGGCTCTTCGCGGGTCTCGCGGCGCTCGGCACCCTGATCTTCGCCCAGCGGGTACGCCTGCTCGTCGCACGCCGGGTCGACGACGCGGCCGGGCTGGCCGCTGCCGAGGCGGCGGTGACCGCGGTCGACGAGGACCGGGCCGAGTTGCGGCTGTCGGTCAAGGAGAAGGACGACTTCTTCTCCACCTACTTCGTCAGCACCTGGTCGCCGTACGTGGTCCGGCTGGCGGCCCGGCTCCGGCTCACCCCGACCGGGGTGACGGTGATCTCGGTGCTCTTCGCGTTGGCCGCGGCGGTGCTGTTCGGGGTCGGTGGTCGGCCCGCGCTGGTCAGCGGCGCGGTGCTGCTCTACCTCGGCTTCATGCTGGACTGCGTGGACGGCCAACTGGCTCGCTACACCCGGCACTTCAGCGCCTGGGGCGGCTGGCTGGACACGATGGCGGACCGGGCCAAGGAGTATCTGGTCTACGCCGGGCTGGGCTTCGGGGTGAGTCACGCCGGGCTGGGCAACGGTTGGGCGCTCGCGATCGCCGCGATGACGTTGCAGACCGTCCGGCACATGACCGACACCTGGTACGGGGTGCTGCACGACGAGGCGGCCCGTCGGCCACGTACGGCGGGTTCCAGCGGCGGGATCGGTGACCGGCTCAACGCGGCATCGACCCGGGTGCAGGCGGACACCGGCTCGGTGTCGTACTGGCTGAAGCGGACCGTCGTCTTCCCGATCGGTGAGCGGTGGGCGCTGATCGCGGTGACCGTGGCGCTGTTCAACCCGCTGGTCAGCCTGATCGCGGTGCTGGTCTGGGGTGTGCTCGCGTTCGCGTACACCGGGGCTCTGCGGACGCTGCGCGCCCGCTGGATGTGGGTGCCGGTGCTGGACACGGTCGATGCCACTCTGCACCGCGACGACGGGCCGTTGGCCCGCTGGCTGCCGGTGGTCCGCCCGGTGGGGCCCCTCACCCTGGCGGTGATCGCCGCGCTGGGCCCGGCGGTGCTGCTGGTCGCGGCACTGCTGGGCGACGCGCCCGACGAGCTGCGCTGGGCGGTGCCGGTGGCGCTGCTGGTGCTGCTGGTCGGTGGTCTGGGTGCCGGGGCGGCGCACAACGGGCCGCTGGACTGGCTGGTGCCCGCGGCGTTGCGGGCCGCCGAGTACCTGTTCGCCATCGCGGTCGGGGTGGTCGGCGGGGCGCCGGGTTGGCTGATCTTCGGGTACGTCTTCGTGCTCACCGTGCACCACTACGACCTGACCGCGCGGCTGGAGAAGCGGCAGGCGGCACCGCCTCTGCACGCGGCCACGTTGGGCTGGGAGGGGCGCTCGGTGCTGCTGGCCCTCGCGGCGATTGCCGGCGTGGTGGGTATCGGGCTGGCTACACTCGGTGCGTACCTTCTCGTGGTTTTCGTGGTGAGCGTCGCCCTGGCCTGGTTCGTCCGACCGGCCCGCAGCGCGCGGGCGTCGGTCGCGCCGGCGGGCGCTGGGGGTGCCGCGCCGCGCTGACGGAGGGACGGCCGGATGACCCTGATCAGTTTCGTGGTACCGGCCTTCCGGGTGCAGGGGTACCTGCGCGAATGCCTGGACTCCATCCTCGGTCAACCGGAGACCGACATCGAGGTGATCGCCGTCGACGACTGCTCGCCGGACGCCAGCGGCGACATCATCGACGAGTACGCGGCCCGCGACCAGCGGGTCCGCTCGGTCCGGCTGCCGGAGAACGTCGGCCTCGGTCCAGCCCGCAACATCGGGCTGGACCGGGCCGTCGGCGAATATGTGTGGTTCCTCGACGGCGACGACTGGCTGGCGCCGGAGTGCCTGCCGGAGGTCGCCGCGCGGCTGCGTGACACCCGTCCGGACGTGCTGCTGATCGACCACGTCCGCACCCACTGGAACGACACCGCCACCCGCAGCGCGATGGCCGAGGTGTTCCCGGAGTCGCCCGGCGCGGGCACCTTCCGGCTGCGGGACCGTCCGGAGGCGATGCACCTGCTGCACACGGCGTGGAACCGGCTGGTCCGCCGGGAGTTCCTGGTCGACCTGGGGCTGCGCTTCGCGCCCGGCTGGTACGAGGACGTCTCGTTCAGCTACCCGGTGCTGATGGCGGCGCAGCGGATCGGCGTACTGGATCGGGTCTGCGTCAACTACCGGCAACGCCGCGCTGGCGCGATCACCCGGACCCGGGGTGACCGGCACTTCGAGGTCTTCCCACAGTGGCACCGGGTCTTCCACCTGATGGATTCGTGGGGGCCGACGACGGACGCATTACGGTCGGCGGTCTTCGAGCGGATGATCTGGCACTACCTGACCGTGCTCGGTAACGGCCAGCGGATCGCCCCGGAGCTGCGACCGGCGTTCTTCGCGCAGATCACCGCCGACTACGAACGCTGGCTGCCAGCCGGCGGCTATCCGGTGCCGGACGGGGTGGAGGGGATCAAACACCGGCTCGTCGCCTCCGGCCGTTGGCGTACCTTCAGCGCGTTGCGGGCCGCCAGCCGGGCCCGCGACGTCGCCCGTCGGCAGGCCCGCACCGCCCGGCGCCGGGTCGGTCCGGTCGCTCGACGCGGTGCCCGGCTGACCCGCGACGGCCTGCTGCGCGAGTACTACCGGGCGGAGTTGCGTCGGCCGGTCGATCCGACGCTCGCGGTGTACGCCGCCTACTGGTACCGGGGGTACTCCTGCAACCCGGCCGCGATCTACGAGGTCGCCCGCCGGTTGGCGCCGGGGGTACGTGGAGTGTGGATCGTGCGTCGGGACCGGGTGGACACCGTGCCGGACGGGGTGGAGTACGTGGTCGCGGGCACCCCGGCGTACTACCGGGTTCTCGCCCGCGCACGCTGGCTGGTCAACAACGTCAACTTTCCGGACTTCGTCCGCAAGCGGCCGGAACAGGTGCACCTGCAGACCCACCACGGCACGCCGGTCAAGGTGATGGGGCTGGATCAGCAGCGCTACCCGATCGGCGCGGGCCGGATGGACTTCGCGGGGCTGCTGCGTCGGGTGGACCGCTGGGACTACAGCGTCAGCGCGAACAGCTTCTCCACGCAGATGTGGGACCGGGCGTACCCGGCCACGTACACGACCCTGCAGGTGGGCTACCCGCGAAACGACCGCCTGGTCGCGGCCGGCCCGGACGAGGTGCGCCGGCTACGCGCCGAGTTTGGCCTCGGCCCCGACGAGCAGGTCGTGCTGTACGCCCCGACGCACCGCGAGCACCTGCCCGGCTACCGGCCGCCGTTCGACCCGGACCGGTTCGTCAGGGCGCTGGGTGACTCGGGCCGGCTGTTGATGCGCAGCCACTACTTCCACGACCGTGATCGCCGTCCCGGCCGGCCCGTGGATTGGGAGCGGGTTCGCGACGTCAGCGGCCACCAGCAGGTGGAGGATCTCTATCTGGTGGCCGACGTATTGGTCACCGACTACTCGTCGGCGATGTTCGACTATGCGGTGCTGGACCGGCCGATCGTGCTCTACACCCCGGACTGGGAGGCGTACCGGCTGGCTCGGGGGGTGTACTTCGATGTCACGGCCGAGCCGCCGGGCGCGGTGGCGAGCACCTTCGCGGACCTGCTGGATCTGTTCCACACGGACGCGGTGCGGTCGGACGCGGCGACCAAGGCCCGCGAGCATTTCCGGGGCCGGTTCTGCACGCTGGACGACGGGCACGCGGCCGATCGGGTGGTGCGCCAGGTGTTCCTGGGCGAGCCGGGGGAGCGATCTTCGCGCTGTTGATCGCGTCGCGCATCGACTTCTGTCGTGTAATAGCAGCGTCATTGACCGAACATAAGACGTTTACCCGATGTGCTAATCAAATGATCCTGGTCACAGTCTTGTGGGGTTCGGCCGACAAGCTGGGGGAGGAGACGGTGAGCACCGTCGCGCTCAAGGATGTGACCAAGGTCTTCAGGGACGGCACGCTGGCCGTCGACAGCATCAACCTCGATGTGAACGACGGCGAGTTCATGGTGCTGCTTGGGCCGTCCGGCTGCGGTAAGTCCACCGTGCTACGGATGATCGCTGGCTTGGAGGACCCGACCCAGGGTGCGGTCCTGCTCGACGGGGAGCTGGCGAACGACCTTCCTCCACGGGACCGCAAGATCGCCATGGTCTTCCAGGACTTCGCGCTCTACCCGCACATGAGCGTCGGCGACAACATCGCCTTTCCGCTGCGGTTGGCCGGGGTGGAACCGGAACCACGCAGTGAGCGGGTCAGCGACGTGGCCAGCGCGCTGGGCATCGGTGACGTGCTGGCCCGCAAGCCGCGTCAACTCTCCGGCGGGCAACGGCAGCGGGTGGCGATGGGCCGGGCGATCGTCCGCCGTCCAGGCCTGTTCCTCATGGACGAACCGCTGTCCAACCTGGACAGCGGACTCCGTGCCGAGCTGCGCGCGGAGATCTCGGGCCTGACCCGGGAGCTGGGCGTCACCACCGTCTACGTCACCCACGACCAGGCCGAGGCGCTCACCATGGCCGACCGGGTGGCCATCATGCGCCGCGGCGTGCTCCAGGACGTGGGCACACCCACCCAGGTGTACGGCCGGCCGGCGACGCTCTACGTGGCAGCCTTCCTGGGCAGCCCGCGGATGAACCTGCTGGAGGCGTCGGTCTACGTCCACCTCGACCGGTACGTCACGCTCAACCTCGGTGACCAGTCGCTCTACCTGCCCTGGAACGACATCCGCAGCCGGGCGGTGGCGCACTACCACGGTGAGCGGATCGTGGTCGGCATGCGGGCCGAGGCGCTCACCCCGGTCGCCCCGGACAGCCCGGGCGACGTGCTGCGCGGGCGGATCCGCTACCTGGAGCACCACGGGCACGAGTCGCTGGCGTTCCTCGACATCGGTGCGACCGCGATCGTGGTCGACGAGATGGGTGCGCCGTTGGAGCCGCCGCCGGTGGGTCAGCGCGGCCTGCGTCGGTTCGGGTCGGTGATGCAGCGACTCACCGGCAAGCCGGTGGAGGCGCAGGATGCCCCGGATGGTGGCACCCGGACCAGCGTGCTTCCCGATCCGGGCCGGCACCACCGCCGCCCGGCGGAGCTGGCGGTGCGGCTGGCACCGTACCCGGCGGTGACCGCTGGCCACCCGCTCGCCGTCTCGGTCCGGATGGACGCGTTGCACTTCTTCGACGAGCGCGGTGCCCGGATCGACGTGGGTTGGCGCTGACGACCTGCCGGAGCGGGGTGGCGGGACTGCCACCCGGTGTCCTACCTTCTGCGCACCCAGTCCACTGTGAAAAGACCACCGAGAGGGGTGCACCCGTGTCGGGTGACCGTCCCAGCCCGCTCGTCATCGAGCGCATCCTGCGGGATCGCGAGGGCATCTGGCAGCAGATCGTGGCCGAGCGTGACCTCAACGCGTTGACCGGGCGGATGCTGACCAGCTCCGCGATCGCGCTGGCCTGTTACGGGGCGGTGCTGGGCTTCTTCCACAGCCCGCTGATGGCGCTGACCTCCGCGCTCAAGCTGCCGCTGCTGTTCCTGGTCACGCTGGCCATCTGCCTGCCGACGCTCTACCTGTTCAATCTGGTGTTCGGTGCCCGGCTCTCGGTGCGTCAGTCGTTGGCGCTGGTGATGGTGGCGATCACGGTCACCTCGATGCTCGCGGTGGCGTTCGCGCCGATCAGCCTCTTCTTCCTGATCACCGCTCCCGACTACGGCTTCTTCAAGCTGCTCAACGTCGCCATCCTGACGCTGTCGGCGCTGGTTGGGCTGCGCTTCCTGACCGGCGGGATGCAGGTGCTCAACGACCACGGTCTGCTCGCCCCGGAGGCCGCCACCGCCCAGGCTCAGGCCGCGCCGGCCGCCGTGCCCGTAGGTGCCGTGCCCGCTGCCGCGCCGGCCGCCGCACCGGTCCCCGTGCCAGTCGGAGCAGTCGCGGCCGGTTCGGTCCCGAACGGCGCGGCTCCCGACGCCGGCACGATCACCGGGCCAGCTCCCCAGCAGGTTCCGGCCCAGCCGACCGGCGCCTCGTTCCCTCCGGGCATGGTGGCGCCCGGCTACCAGCGCCACTGGGATGAACGCCCGGCCCGACGCGGCGAGCCCACGCAGCGGCCGGCCAGCATGACTCTGCTCTACATCTGGATCCTGCTCTTCGGGTTCGTCGGCACCCAGTTGGCCTGGACGCTGCGTCCGTTCTTCGGTGACCCGGGCCAGGATTTCTCCTTCTTCCGCAGCATCGACGGCAACTTCTACGCGGAGATCCTGCGGACGATCGCCAACCTCTGAGGGCCGGCCGAAAACCGGCGAAGTGCCTGGTTGCCGGCCTGATTACCCCCGAGTAACGTCAGGCCATGACCATCGACTCCCGCCAGGTGGCGGCCGGCATGCTGGAAGCGGTGCCCTTCGCCCGTACGCTCGGCTTCGAATTCGTCGAGGTGGCACCCGAGGCGGAGGGCGGGGTACGGGCAGTCGTCCGGCTGCCCGACTCGCCAGCTACCCACAACCACGTCGGGGGGCCGCACGCCGGGGCCATGTTCACCCTCGGCGAGACGGCCTCCGGCGCGGTCGTGCTGGCCGCCTTCGGGCAGCTGCTCGACCGGGCCGTGCCGCTCGCCGTCCGAGCCGAGATCGCCTACCGCAAGCTCGCCATCGGCCCGGTGCTGGCCACCGCGCGGCTCGGCCGGCCGGCTCTTGAGGTGATCGAGGAGCTGGAGTCCGGACGGCGCCCGGAATTCCCCGTCGAGGTGGAGATCGCGACCGAGGACGGCACGCCCACCTCGGCGATGACCGTGGTCTGGACGCTGCGGCCGAACTGAATTGAACCGTGCCGGGGCGGCGGAAACAGGTTTGCGGGCACAGCGGGGTGGATAGATTCGTACCGTGCTGGGCCTACCTGCTCATGTGACCGCCTGTCTCTTCGATCTGGACGGTGTGCTGACGCAGACCGCCCGCGTGCACAACGCCGCCTGGACGCAGACGTTCGACGAGTTTCTCCGGCAGCGCGCCACGGCCTCCGGCGAGCCGTTCCAACCGTTCGATCCCGGTCCGGACTACAACCGCTACGTCGACGGCCGGCCCCGCGCCGACGGCGTCCGATCCTTCCTCGCCTCCCGCGGAATCGTTCTACCCGAGGGCAGCCCGGACGACCCGCCGGACGCCGACACCGTCAACGGCGTGGGCAACCGCAAGAACGTCCTGCTGCTCCAGCGTCTGCGAAACTCCGGCGTCGAGGTCTACCCGGGGTCGGTGGACTACCTGAAGGCGGCGTCCGCCGCCGGGCTGCGCCGGGCCGTGGTGACCGCGAGCGCCAACGGGGGTGAGGTGGTCGCCGCCGGCGGGCTGGAGCCGCTGCTGGAGGTCCGGGTCGACGGGCTGGTCGCCCGGGCTCAGGGGCTGCGCGGCAAACCGCACCCGGACACCTTCCTCGCCGGGGCCAGGCTGCTCGGCGTCGACCCGACGCAAGCCGCGGTCTTCGAGGACGCGCTCTCCGGGGTGGCCGCCGGCCGCGCCGGCGGCTTCGGTTACGTGGTCGGCGTCGACCGGGTCGGGCAGGCCGACGAGTTGCTCGCGCACGGCGCCGACATCGTGGTCAAGGACCTCGCCGATCTGCTCGACGCGGTCGATCCGGCGACGCCAGCGCGCGACGCTGCTGCCCACCACTCCGCCGGCGAACGGGGTCCCGCGTGATCAGGGAGCGGGCCTATCCGGTCGAGCCGTGGCACGTCCGGGAGACCCGACTGGACATGGACGTGCTGGCCCAGTCGGAGTCGGTCTTCGCGCTCTCCAACGGGCACGTGGGGCTGCGTGGCAACCTCGACGAGGGTGAGCCGCACGGCCTGCCGGGCACCTACCTCAACTCGTTCTACGAGCTGCGCCCGCTGCCGTACGCGGAGGCCGGTTACGGCTTCCCCGAGTCCGGCCAGACCATCGTCAACGTCACCAACGGCAAGCTGATCCGCCTGCTCGTCGACGACGAACCGCTCGACGTGCGCTATGGGGAGTTGCTCGCCCACGAGCGCATCCTCGACCTGCGGGCCGGCACCCTGCACCGGGAGCTGCACTGGCGCTCGCCCGCCGGCCGGGAGGTCAAGGTCCGCAGCACCCGCCTGGTCTCGTTCACCCAGCGGTCGGTCGCCGCCATCAGCTACGAGGTCGAGGCCGTCGACGGCCCGCTACGGCTGATCGTGCAGTCCGAGTTGGTGGCCAACGAGTCGCTGCCCGCGCAGAGCAAGGATCCCCGGGTCGCGGCGGTGCTGGAGTCACCGCTGCATGCCGAGGAGGAGCTGACCACCCCGGACGGCGGGCAGCTGATCCACCGCACCAAGGTCTCCGGCCTGCGGGTCGCCGCGGCGATGGAGCACGAGGTGCACGGCCCCGACCGCACCACCATCGAATCCGAGGGATACGAGGACTGGGTTCGCACCACGATCGCCTGCGTGCTCCAACCCGGCGAGAAGCTGAGGGTGATCAAGTATCTGACGTACAGCTGGTCGAGCCGGCGGTCGCTGCCCGCGCTGCGCGACCAGGTCGGCGCGGCGCTGGCCGGCGCACGGCTGGACGGCTGGGACGGGCTCCACCGGGAGCAGCGCAACTACCTCGACGCGTTCTGGGACGCGGCCGACGTGCTGGTCGAGGGCGACCCGGAGGTGCAGCAGGCGGTCCGGTTCGGGCTCTTCCACGTGCTTCAGGCCGGTGCCCGGGCGGAGCAGCGGCCGATCTCGGCGAAGGGGCTGACCGGTCCCGGTTACGACGGGCACGCATTCTGGGACACCGAGATGTTCGTCCTGCCGGTGCTCACGTACACCCAGCCGAGCGCGGTGCGTAGCGCCCTGCAGTGGCGGCACAGCACGCTGGATTCGGCGAGGGAGCGTGCGGAGACGCTCAACCTCAAGGGCGCCGCATTCCCCTGGCGGACCATCGAGGGGCCGGAATCCTCCGGATACTGGCCGGCCGGCACGGCGGCCTTTCACATCGCCGCCGACATCGCCGACGCCATGCGCCGCTACGTGATGGTCACCGGGGACACCGACTTGGAGCGGGAGATCGGGCTGGAGCTGCTGGTGGAGACCGCCCGGCTGTGGCGCTCGATCGGCCACCACGACCGGCACGGGCAGTTCCACATCGACGGTGTCACCGGCCCGGACGAGTACACCGCGGTAAAGAACGACAACATCTACACCAACCTGATGGCGCAGCGGAATCTGCTCTCCGCCGCCGACGTGGTGATGCGCTACCGGGACGAAGCATTCCATCTCGGGGTCACCGATGAGGAGGCCGCGAGCTGGCGGGACGCCGCCACCTCCATGCACGTCCCGTACGACGAGGAGCTCGACGTCCACCAGCAGGTGGAGGGCTTCACCCGCCTCCAGGAATGGAACTTCGCCCACACACCGGCGGAAAAGTATCCACTGCTGCTGCACTACCCGTACTTCGAGCTGTACCGCAAGCAGGTGGTCAAGCAGGCCGATCTCGTACTGGCCATGCACTGGCGGGGGGACGCGTTCACGCCCGAGCAGAAGGTGCGCAACTTCCTCTACTACGAGCGCCGTACCGTACGTGACTCGTCGTTGTCGGCCTGCACCCAGGCGGTGCTCGCCGCCGAGGTGGGCCACCCGGAGCTGGCGCACATCTACCTGCGCGAGGCCGCGCTGATGGACCTGCACGACCTCAACGAGAACACCCGGGACGGCGTACACATGGCGTCGTTGGCCGGCGCGTGGCTTGCCCTGGTCGGTGGCCTCGGCGGTCTGCGGGACCACGACGGAATGCTGTCCTTCGCGCCCAGGCTCTCCAGCCGACTCAGCCGGCTGGAGTTCTCCCTGCAATGGCGAGGGCTGGCGCTGCGCGTGGATGTCCGGCCGCACCAGACGACGTACTCGCTCCGACACGGCAGCCCGGACGATGTGGTGGAACTGCGCCACCACGACCAGTTGCTGCGGGTCACCTGCGACGAGCCGGTGACGGTGCCGGTGCCGCAGGCTGAGCCGTCCGGCCCTCCGCCGGAGCATCCACCGGGCAGGTCGCCGCTGATGCGGTTGCCCGAGCACGAGAAGTGACGGTCGGGGCGGGAGTGATCCCCGCCCCGACCGCCCGCGCCTACGTCCGTCAGATGGGCTCGCCGGTCGACGGGCGCCCGATCGCGTCTCGGGGCGCCATCGCCCGAGGATCATCGGGTAGGCGCGCCTCAGCGGCCTGGTCCCCGAAGTCCTGATTGCGCTCGGCGTCCTGTTCGCGCCGGTTCCGCTCGTCCATCTGCTGCTGTCGGGACGTCTGCTGCTTGGCCATGGCGATCCTCGCGATCCGTCGGGGCGCGGTTGCGCCGACACGGTCTGCGGTCGTTCGTCGCGTACCCGACGGCCCTCCCGGCAAACTCGGCCCGTAGCTCGGTGCGTGCGGTGCGGTGGGCGGGGTAACCGGGCCGCAGGCGAGCACGCGGAGGTGGGGCATGGACGAGCAGCGCAGCACGGTGACCATCCCGGTCGGGGACGCTCAACTCCCCGCCGACCTGATGCTGCCCGCCCAGCCGGTCGGTGTGGTGCTCTTCGCGCACGGCAGCGGCAGCTCCCGGCACAGCCCGCGCAACGTGGCGGTGGCCCGTACGCTCAACGGCCGAGGGCTCGGCACGGTGCTGGTGGACCTGCTCACCCCGACCGAGGACGAGGTGGACGCACGCACCGCCGAACTGCGGTTCGACATCGGGCTGCTGGCCAGCCGGCTGGCCGGGATCGTCGACTGGTTGGCGGTCGAGCGGCCCGCCGGTGACGTACCGATCGGTTTGTTCGGCGCCAGCACGGGTGCCGCCGCCGCCCTGGTCGCGGCGGCGTCCCGCGGCGATCGGGTGGGTGCCGTGGTCAGCCGGGGCGGTCGGCCGGACCTGGCCGGAGACGCCCTGGCCCAGGTGCGTACCCCGACGCTGCTGCTGGTCGGCGGCCTGGACGAGGAAGTGATCTCGCTCAACGAGCGGGCGCTGGCCGAGTTGGGGGAGGTCGGCGAGCTGCTGGTGGTCCCCGGCGCCACCCATCTCTTCGAGGAGCCCGGCACCCTTGAGCAGGTCGCCGACCACGCCGGCACCTGGTTCACCACCCACCTCAGTCGATGATCAACCTGCCGGCATGAGGGCCGAGGTGGAGCGACGCTGTTGGACGGTGTCGATGACGCGCCAGAGGACCGCGGTGATCGGGACGCTGACGAAGGCGCCAGCGATACCCGCGATCAGCGTGCCCGCGGTGACCGCCACCAGGATCACCGCCGGGTGCAGTCGGACCTGCCGCTTCATGACGAGTGGCTCCAACAGGTTGCCCTCGATCTGCTGCACGGCGATCACCGCGGCGAGGGTGAGCAGTGCGGTGGTGGGGCCGTTCGCGGCGAGTGCCACCAGCACCGCCACCGCGCCGGCCACCGTCGCACCGATGATCGGCACGAAACCGCCGAGGAAGGTGATCAGCGCCAGCGGCAGGGCGAGCGGCACCCGCAGAACCACCAGAGCCAGGCCGATGCCGATCGCGTCGATCGCGGCGATCAACATGGTGCCCCGGCTGTACGCGCCCAGTGTCTGCCAACCGGCCCGGCCGGCCTCGGCCAGCACGGGCTTGTTCGTGCCGGACACCCGCGACAGCACCCAGTGCCACATCGACCGGCCGTCCTTGAGCAGGAAGAAGAGCAGCACCAGGGCCAGCAACGCGGAGCCGAGCACCTCGGTGGCGGTCCGTGCGCCCGACACCGGGTCCGGCGAACTGCCGCTCAGCCCCTCCCGGGCCTGGTCGATCAGCCGGTCCAACTGTGCGTCGGTGACCGGCAGCGTGGACGTCACGAAGTCGCGGCTGCGGTCGAGCCCCTGCGTCAGCTCCTGGCTGAGCTGGTCGAACTGGCTGGCGGTCAGGTTCCACACCAACGCGCCGACGCCGACCAGGATGCCGAGTAGCAGCAGTACGGTGCACAGCGCGGCCAGCGCCGCGGGCAGTCGCAGTCGACGCAGCCTGAGCAGCACCGGGTCGAGGAGCGCGGTGAGGAAGATGGTGGCGGCCAGCGCGATGGCCAGCGGCGCCAGCAGGACGGCGATCCGACCCAGTAGGTAGAGCCCGGCGACGACCACCACCAGGCAAGCGCTCCACGACACCGCGGTCCGGACCAGCCAGGGCAGCGCAGCCCAACTCTGGCGCGGCCCGGGGTCGCCGGTCTTCGCCGCTACGGGTTCCTCTGCCGGCATGTCGGTCCTCCTCGATCTCGGCGAGGTCGGTACCCGGCCGGCCGTGCGCCTACACCCGTATCGCCCCAACGCCGCGTTGGCCGCTGCCCGCGCGGATCGTACGCCGGTCCGGGACCCTCGGGTGGATGTTCGCGATCCACACCCGGAACGACGGCGTTTGCGCTGGCGGGCCGAGGGAACACAAATCCGAGTAACCGGACTGGAGGAGGAGCATCGTGGGTGACTTCATGGACAAGGCCAAGGACTTCGCGGACAAGCATGACAAGCAGGTCGACCAGGGTGCCGAGAAGGCTGGCGACATGGCCGACAAGCGCACCGGCGGCAAGTACGACGACCAGATCGACAAGGGCGTCGACCAGGCCCAGGCGCGCACTGGTGAGGGCGACCAGGTCCGCTGACGCACCAGACGCCTCCCGGGACGCCGAGCCATCGGCGGCCCGGGAGTGTTCTGTCCGGACGCTGCGCCGGTCAGCGCTGCTGTTCCTCGCGTAACTCGTCCACTGAGGTGGGTCGGCCGCTCAACGCGTCGCGCAGTCGGTCGACCAGACCGGTGCCGGGGGCGAGCAGCCTGTTCGCCAGCGGGTGATCCGGTGCCCCCGGGTGTGGCCGGGTCGGGCCGATCTTCTTGATCGTCGTCACCTTGTCGGCCACCTCGATCAGCTCCTCCCTGGCCGTCGCGGCGCGAAGCCGGGGAAAAAGTTCGTTCTCCTCCTCCCGCACGTGGTGTCGCATGGTGGTGGTCAGGTGGGCGAGCAGTTCGTCGAAGCGAGGGTCGGACGGGTCGACGGATTCCAGCTCCTTCATGGTCCGCTCGGCGTCGGCGTGCTCAGCGATCTCGCGGTCGGCGATCTCGTCGCCGTCGGGCAGCGCCTTGCGGGCGATCGGATAGACGTACGCCTCCTCGGCCACCGAGTGGCGGACGAGTTCGGCGATCACCACGTCAACGAGTTGGCGGCGATGCTCGGGGGCGCCCTGCCGGGTCTCCAACTCGCCGAAGAGAGTCTCGAACTCACGGTGGTCGGCGACCAGGATGTCGACGACGTCGTGGTCGTCGTCGGTGGACTGGGGGTTGGTCATCTCGGCCCCTTACCGGTTGCGGGATCGGTGGGAGGTGTGTGGCCCTCGTACCCCCACGGGGCTGCACAAACCTACGTTCGACGATGTGTTTCCGGTGCCGGCGGTGTCACTGGTGCCGGTGGGGCGTCCGGGCAACGATTGCCCCGCCGTCGCCCGGGTAACCGCCGCCATGGCCGACGCCCGCCCACCCGCCGACCGCGACCAGTCGCGGCTCGACGAGGCCGCCGAGCGGAGCGGCCAGGCGGTCCAACGGGTGCGGCACCGCGGCGGGCAGGCCGGCCGGATCCGGGCCCGGCAGTGGGAGCTCACCCTGGTGATCTCCATCCAGGCCGGGTTGGCCGCGGCGATCGCCGCCCTGCTCGCCCAGCATCTGCTCGGCTCCGGATCGCACGTCTTCGCACCCGCAGCCGCCGTCGGTACGATCGCCACCGCCATCGGCCAGCGAGCCCGACGCACCTTCGAACTGCTGGGCGGGGTGGCCCTGGGCATCATCATCGGCGACACCCTGCGCTTCATCGTCGGCTCCGGCCCGTGGCAGACCGGTGTGGTGGTCGCGCTGGCCATCGCCACCGCGTTGCTGGTGGCCGGAAAGGGTGGCCCACTGGTCGGTCAGGCCGGCGGTACCGCCGTGCTGATCGCCACCCTGGCCCCGATGGAGCCCGGCCTGGAGTTGCCCCGCATCTTCGACGCGCTCGTCGGTGGGGTGGTCGGTCTGGTGGTGGTCGCGCTGCTGTTGCCGGTCAATCCGATGCGAGTGCTGGACCGGGCCGCGGCGCCGATCTTCGCGATCCTCTGCGAGCAACTCGCCGAGCTGGCGCAGGCGCTGCGGGAGCGCGACGGCGACCGGACCATGCGCGTCCTGGAGCGGCTCCGTGGCACCGACGACGACCTGGGTCGGTTGCACGATGCGCTGAGTGGGGCCGAGGAGGTGGTGACGATCGCGCCGGCCCGCTGGCACCGCCGCGAGCAGTACCACCGGTACGCCCGCAGCGCGGGTCATCTGGAGCGGCTGCTGCTGGACACCCGCGCCATGGCCCGCTGGTCGGCAACCGCAATGCAGTACGACGAGCCGATCCCGCCGGAGTTGCCGGACGCGATGGGTCGCCTGGGTCAGGCGGTGGCGGAGATGCGTACGGAGTGCAAGGTCGGTGACGACCCCCAGCGCACGCGGCGGTTGGTCGCGGAGTGCGCGGAGTTGGCCGGGCGAGCCGCCGCGAGCGGGGTCCAGTCGTTCGGCGAGTCGCTTGTCACCGGACTGCGTACCGCGGCGAGCGACCTCCTCAGGGCCTGCGGCTGTGAACCCGACGACGCCAATCGGATCGTGCGTAGGGCGGCCGGCGCTGGCGAAGCGGCCGTCCACCCGCCGGCCCGGCGACAGTTGCACCGCGCCCGGTCGACGAGGGCCGCCCGAGCTCGTCGACGCGCGAACCTCGCTGCCCGGACCCGTGACGACGGAAGGGCCGGCCTCCCCGACAGGGAGAGACCGGCCCGGTGAACCGTCAGGATCAGGCGGAGTAGCCGCGCTCGGCGATCCAGTTGGCGACCTTCGGCAGGCTCACCCAGTACTCGCCCAACGCCGGGTCGGCCGGGTCGGCGACCCGGATCGTGTCGCCACCGTCGCGGTATCCGACGAGGGTCAGGTAGTGGCCGCCCTCGTACGAGTGTGGGTTGCCGTCGGTGTCCACGGTCGTGCCCTTGATGTTGGCGACCACCGGCCGGCCGGCGTCCACCGCGGTCAGCACGTCCCGGCGCAGCTGCTCGACCTGGTCGGGGCGGGCCACCGAGTCACGGATCTCGGTGGTCCGGTACTTGCCACCGGTCAGCTCGTTGAGCACCCGCGTGGTGTCCAGGGCCGACGGGGTGCCGGCCTCGGTGGTGCCGAGGAGCCTGGCAACCTCGTCCTGAGAGAACGCCTTGCCCTGGGCGGACAACGCGATCCGGGTCGCGGCCGGCCCGCAGTAGTAGAAGTTGGGCTGGGCCTGGTAGTCGATGCCGAGGATCCGTTCGGCGGACCGGTTGGTCTGGCTCGACGAGGTCGGGGTGGCCGGCACCGGGGCGGCCTGCGCGGCTACCGCCGGACCGAGGGCGCAACCGCCGGCGACCAGCAGGCCGACGACGGACAGACCGCTCTTCTGGATGATCGGGTTCATGGTCGAGTCTCCGTTCGGGGGTTGGCGCCTCCGACGGACGGAGGGCGGCAGCACCGGGAATGGCGCTCGGCTCAGCACGGGGCGACGACCAGCGGCGGGTCTCAGCCGTGGGCGTACCGAGGACGTAACGGCCCTGCTCCGGCGTGCATTCCGCCTCGCGGTTGGCGCACTCGGCGCGACCCGGTCATCAGTGACGAACCGCCCAAGGGGGTGCCGCTGTCAGCTCAGAGGCTCCCCAGCAGCCGGGTCACGGCGATCTCGATGACCACCCGCTCCGGATTCGGGCGTGGGGTCCGATACCGCTCGGCATAGCGGCGCTCCGCCTCCGCCACCGCGGCTCGATCCGACCGGAGCACCGCGCGGCCCTCGATGGTCAGCCAGCGGCGGCCATCCACGTGGCACACCGCCACCGCCGCGCCCGCCGCGCCGGCGGCGGCCACCTGACGGGCCTTGTGGGAGGTGCCGGAGGTGATGACCCGGGCCAGTCCGGCCGCCGGGTCGAGGGTGACCCCGACCGGTACGACGTGCGGGGTGCCGTCGGCGCGCAGAGTGGTCAGCGTCGCGAGGTGCCGTTCCGCGCAGAAGGCGGCAACGCGCTCATCGCGCACGTCCAACCGATGATCGCCCGCCATGCCCGTCCCCTGTCCGCCGAACCGACCTCGATCATGGCACGCGGCGGCGTGCCCGGTCGGGGTCCGGCGGGGCGTCCGGCTGACCGGGCAGTTGACGACCGGCCGCCCGGCGCTGGTGCACCAGCCGGGTGAGGTAGATCAGCGCGGCGGCCAGGACGCCCATGTCATCCAGGTAGATCGGGTCGGGAAGCACGTCGACCGGGAAGATCGTGTAGATCAGCGCCCCGTAGAAGGCGACCTTGCCGCCCGCACCGAGCCCGGCCAGCAGCCGCCTCGTACGCACCACCCGCACCGCCAGCACCACGGCACCCACCAGTGTGGCGATCGCCAGGATGCCGGCGATCACCACGAGGACCCACGCCTGTCGGGACATGCCGTCACGCTAACCCACCCGACGCCGGGCGGATCAGAACGCGGGCACCGTCGCGCGGCCTCGGGCGATCACCACGTTTTCCCGGGTCTGCTCAACCGACGGTCGGGCAACCTCGCTGAGCGGCAGCACCGACGCCGACTCCGCGACCCGTCGTCCGGTGGCAGCATGGGCCTCCTCGCGCAGACTGCGGGCCGCCGCCACGGCCAACTCCGCCGCCCGCCACGCAACCTGCTCCTGCTCGCGGGCGGCGGTGTGCTTGGCCGCAAGATTCTCCCGGATCGCCCGCTGCAGCACCAGCTCCTGCTCGACCGGGTGCAGCCGAGGGTCCCAGCCGTCGCGGTGTGCGAAGACGTCGCTGAGCTGCTCCACCGACAGTTCCCGCCGCCAGTACGCGTCCAGCGCGGCACGGTGCAGGTAGCGCTCGCGATCCACGTACTCGGCCGGAGTCTGGGCGGTGTGCGGCAGCGGCATCGCGGCTGCCGCGCCAAGCCGCCGCACGGCAGCCTCGGCAGCCTCGTACGCCTGCCAGGCTGCCTCGACCGTCTCCTGCGCGGCCACCCACTCCGCCCGACGGCGCTGAGCGGTGGTGGTTGCCCGCTCGGCTGCCACCGCGACCACCTGCGCGTAGCGGCTCTGCTCCCGTTCCTCCTGCGCCTGTTCGAACTGGCTCGGCATGGCAGCGCGGCGGATCCGGGCGCCCGGGTCGAGGCGGAGCCGGCCGGGGCGCAGCAGGAGAGCGGAGACAGCGACCCCGACCACCCCGAGCAGGCTCAGCCAGATGACGGCGGCCCGGGACAGGTCGGGCAGGACGGTGGAGAGGATGGTTTGCATGATCAGCACCTCGCGCTCGAAGGCGGGTATCGACGGGTGGCAAGGAGGAGCCCGACGGCACCGGTCGGCCGGGTGCGGGGTGACCCCGTCGGCGTCGACTCAGGTGCCGCGACGGATTACCCGGGACCGGGCCTCGGGGATAGCCGGGCCTGGATCAGCGGGTGGGCGGGCCGCGTCGCGCAGGAGTGCCACGGCCGGGATCGATGGCCGGCGTGTGCTCCGGGGCGGCAGCGACCGGACCGGCCGCCGCGGCGGTGTCGACCGTGTCAACCGGTCGGGCGGCAACGGGCTGGGCAGTCCACTCGGTGGCCGGGCCGGCATCGGGGCCGACAGTGGCCACCCGGCTGCTCACGGCGCTGGGCCGCAGTTGCGTCGGGGCGGGCGGTGGGGTCGCGGCGAGGGCGGCACCGAGGCCGACCGCGAGCACCAGCGCGGTGACCGCCAGCCGGGTCAGCTCCCGCAGTGACCGCAGCACAGCCCATCGGGCTGGGCGGACACACGCTGCGGACGACACCCGACCAACCTATCGCCCGCCCCGGCGTGTCGCAGCACGGCGACGGCCCGGCCTGGCGTGACCGCCACCACCATGCGCACTGTGGACGTCACCGATCGACACCCCGGGGAAGACGATGCCCCCGGCCGGATCGTTCCGGTCGGGGGCACCGCGCATCGTTCGTGTGGCACCGCCGGTGGTGGTGATCAACGGCGGCGCATCGTGCTCAGCCGCCGGTGCCGAGCACCGGGGGCGCTGCGTTCCCGCCGTCCCGCCACACCATCTCGTCCTCGGTCAACCAGGTCAGCCGCTCATCGGAGTCGTCGTCCTGAGGTCGGCCGCGCCCGCCGAGCACCCCGGGCCGGCCGGCACCGCTGCCGCCCGCCCCGCGGCCGGAGCCTGCGTTGCGGCCGGTCGTGGCCGCCTGGCCGCCGCTCCCGCCGCGCTGGCCGTCCATGCTGCGCCCGATCCCGCTGGCGGAGCGACTCTCAGCCGGGGTCGCACCACCGGTCGGACGGACCGAGGTGGTGGGCGTGCTGCCTGAACCGGCGAGCGCGGCGGTGCGCAGCACCCCGCCGGCCGGTGCCCCGCCCTGCGCTCCGTAGAGCAGACCCGGGCCACCGCTGGCGCCAGCGGCCACCGTGGTTGGCCCGGACAGGCCGACCAGCCCGGCGGCACCACCAGCGATCAGCGCGCCGCCGATCAGCGGGTCTGCTCCGGCGAGGGAGGTGCCGCTGGGACCGGAGGCGCTGCCGGTGCCGATCGGGCCGGTGGCGACGGCTGGCGTGCCACCGGTGCCCGGGGCGTTCTCGCCGAGGATCGAGCCGTCGCCGGGGCCCGGCGGCTGCGCGGCGCGCCTGGATGTCGCGATGGTCGCGCCGCCGGTGCGCGCGTTGACACCGGTGCTGGTGGGTCCGGCGGTCACCCTGGCGATGGCCGAGACACCCTGCGGCGTCGTCGGATCCTTGCTGACCTTGCCCGGGGTGTCCGGGTCAGGCAGGGGTGGATCGACCACCCGGTCGTAGGCGGAGAGCTCGTAACCGCTGGCCAGATCGGCCACCACGGTCACCATCCGCTGATGGGCCTTCTCCTGCTCGGCCTTGTCCTGCTGGTGACCCGCCACGCCCCCGATCAGGGCGCCGGTCAGACCGAAGGCGGCACCCTTGATCGCGCCGGAGATCAACTGGTCGTTGTCGTCGGTCTCCTCCGGGCTCTCGGCCTGCTTGCGGGCGGTACGCAGATGGTCGGCCATCAGGGTCAGCCCCTGCTTGACGCCGGCCATCCCCTCGCCCAACGCATCGGTGTGAACGACGATCAGGCTGAGTCGCCGTTGGAACTCCAGACCTGCGGAGCCCGTCCAGGTGTTGCCGAGCTTCTCGAGGTCGCCGCTCAGCTCCCGGCCGAGACCGTCCAGAATTCCCTTGAGCTCAGCCCACTGGGCGGCCACGCCCTCGATCTGCTCCGGCTTGCCGGCCATCACACCGTCGTACAGCTGCTGGTGGCTGCTGCCCTCGTAGCGCTGGGTGTATTCAGACACGCCCGTCCTCCTTCGGCTGCAACGCCCGATCGACCCCGGTCAGCGCGGCGGTGACATCGGTGGCGTTGGCCGCGTTACGCGCCTCGGCGGTGCGGTAGTTGGTCAGGATCGTGCTGGTCGCCTGCTGTGCCGCCAGCACCGCCTGCCGGACCCGTTCCGCCTGGTCGACATAGGACTGGTGCACCTCGCTGTAGCGCCTCGCCTTGTCGGTGGCGTCGAAGAACGCACCCAACGCCGGGGGGCGGCACTGCATCTCGGTGTTGAGCTTGCGCAGCACCGACTCCACCTGGCTCAACCGCGACGCCAGGTGCTGGTGGAAGTCCTCTAGGGACAGCAGGTCAACTTCCGTACGCCCGGTCATGGCAACATCCCCGTCGTTCTGGTTGACAACCGTCAGCGACATCCAGGTTAGTCCACCGCTGCGACTCCGTGCGACCCGTCAAACCTGCTCAGCCGTCGGCCCCGGTCGATCCGACGGGCATCCCACCGCCCGCCCCGCCGGTCGGGGTAGCGCCGCTGGCCGGAGCGGTTGGCGTCGACCTTGACGGTGGTGTGGCGGACGGTGGTGCGGAAGACGGCGGCGCGGGAGACGACGGCGCGGCGGACGTCCGTGCGGCCGGCGCCGGCACGTCTGGCGAGAAGACCTTCAACGCGTCCTCGACATCCAGTGTGGGCCCGGTCGGGATCAGTGCGAGCAGCGAGCCGGGCACCGCCAGCGGGGTCACTCCGCCGTAGCCGAGCACGGCCAACGTCTCCGCCGAGCCGAGCGGATACCGGATGCCCTGCGGGCTGATCAGGTAGATCGTCGACCCGGCGGCACCGGATCCGCTGGTCCCGGCACCGGGCGAGGCCTGCGCGATGACACCCTTCCCACCGGGCAGCAGCACCGCTTCGGCGGTGCGTACGGCGTCCCGTCTGGTCTGTCGCACCGGCACCGGGCCGGCATCAGTCGCGGTCAGCTCAGCCGGCGCCCGATCGAAGACCTCCAGGGTGGTGGTCGGCGGGCCGCCTGCGCTGCCCGCCCGGTACGTCGCGCACAGCATGGTCTGACCGGACTGGGCCGGGTAGAGGGTGGGCATCGTCGGCGGTAGCCCTTCCTCCTCGACTCGTTGATTGACGTACAGATCGCCGGCCTGATCCGGGGTGATGTCGGTGATCTGACCGCCGCCGCTGACCATCAGCAGGGCGGTGATCTCACTGATCGAGACGAGACCATCCCCGGTCAGTACGTAGTGCCGCCCAGCGGCCCGGAACACCTGACCGATGGTGGACGTCCGGTTGGCCACGCTCTGCCTGCTGCGGTCACCCTCGCCGGGCAGCAACGGCTTGCGCAGCGGTGGCCCCGCCGGTACGGCGTTGAGCAGTTGCTGCCCGACCCGTAGCCGCGCGGCACCGGACAGTTTCAAAGCCGCGATCGTCCGCTCCCCATCGGGCACCTGGAGTCGGGTGTTGTTGGTCAGCAGGTGCAGCTGATTGTCCACCACGACCAGCGCCGAGCGGTCGCCCAGCGGTGTGCCGCCCGGCAGCGCCCGGTCGATCACCACCCGGGTGCTGGAACGCTGCGTGTCGACCGGGTCGGGCACGTCGCAGACCGACCAGGGCAGCCCGGTCAGCGACTTGCGGTCCGGTAGGGCGTCCGGTGCCCCGACGATGCCGAGGGTGCGCCCGCGTGGCCGGTCCCGCAGCGACGCCTGGGACATCGTCCGCACCTCCGCATCCGGCTTGTTCAGGATCAGGCGGGCCGAGGTGTAGTTGAGCGTCGGAAGCAACTGCCCGTTCATGAACACGTACGTCGCGCCGGTCTCCCGCTCGATGACCAGAGTCTGGTCTTGCAGTGGCGCGGTGTTTCCGGTCAACTGGCCGTAGGCACCCACCCCACCGAGCACCACGGCGGCGGTGATGACGCTGCCGAAGACCGCCATGCCGAGCCGTCGCATCGGCAGATTGGTGGTCTCCGGATCGCCCGACAGCAACGCGGAGACGATCCGGCGGGTGACGAAGCGGTACGCCTGCACCTGATCGCGGCGGGTCCGCATGACTTACCTCCGGCGGGGTGTTTCCGCGACGATCAGGTCGGGGTGCCGTCGCGGGCTTCCCTACGATAAGGGGCCGGCGGCGGTTCCTCGGGACCGCCGCCCGTGGCCGGCACCGGACCAACCCGGCGCAGAGCCGTACCGTGCAGGAGGGACAGTCAGCGATGACGCAGGTTCAGGCGCGACCCGCCCGATCGGCCACGGGCCCGTCCGACGTTTCGACGCGGTCGACGCCGCCGACCGAGCGGCCAGGCCGTGGGCGGATCGGCCCCGTGCTGGTCGGCCAGCTCGTCGTGCTGGAGTTGTGCGTGGTCGGCGTCTGGGCCGCGACCGCCGGGCCCAGTTGGCTGCTCGCCACGGTGGGCGCCGTGGCGGTGCTGATCGTCCTGGCCGCCTTCGTCCGCCGAGGTGGCCGCTGGTGGTTCGAGGATCTGCTGCTGCGCCGACGGCTGCGACGACGCGTCGAACGCGCCTCGGCCGCACTGGCCGGCGGCACGGCGACGGACCCGCGGTTGGCCGCGCTCGCCCCCGAGTTGAGCGTCATCGAGTTGACCGACCGGGGCACCCGGCTCGGCATCGGGCAGGACGACCAGGGCTGGTTCGCCGCGGTCGCGTTGCAGTCCGCCACCGGTGCCACGGTCGGCTCGGTGGACGCATCCACCGTCGACCGCGCACTGCGGGTGCTCACGGACTTCAGCGCGCCGGTCTCCCGGGCCCAGGTGGTCGCACACACCCTGGTCTGGTATCCGGCACCCGGTGCGCCGCCGGCGGCGCACCGGACCGTCTGGGTGGCGCTGCGGCTCACCGTCCGGGATGCCCGGGTGGAGGCGGTGAGCCGGGGCGGCGGGCTGGCCGGCGTGCACCGGACCGTGGCTGCGGGGATCGGTCGGCTGGGCAAGGCGCTGACCTCCGCGGGCCTGGCCCATCGGCCGCTGGGCCGGGAGGAACTGCGCGCGGCCATCGTCTCGGCCGCCGGGTTGGACCTGGTGCCGGAGGCTCCGGCGGAAACCTGGCGAGGGCTGCGCGGCGGCGGCTGGACGCACCGCTGCATGACCCTGCGGGGCCGTTCGGACGCACCGCTCGGCCCGCTGGTGGACGCGATCACCGCGACCTCGGCACCCTCGCACACGGTGGCCGCGACGGTGTCGATGGACGGTCGGGTCGCGGCGCCGCTGTTGCGCGTCGCAGCGATGGACAACCACGTCGAGGCGCTGGTCAAAGTGGTTCGTGAGGTGGTGCAACGGGCGGGTACGTCCACCCGACCCATGGACGGTCAGCACGCTCCGGGCGTCTACGCCACCGCGCCGGTCGCGTCGGCGCTGGGTGTCTCCACCCGCCCGCAACCGCGCTGACCGCGGGGCGGGAGCGCGCGGTCAGGGCCGGAGGTTGACGATCCAGCCGTAGAGGCCGCACACCCAGAAGGCGAGCGGGACCAGCGAGATGATCAGCAGGATCTCCGCGATGTCGAGCAACCGGCCCCAGACCGGCGAGATGCGCTTTCCGGCGACGGTCAGACCGTAGATCAGGCTGACCACGGCGGCCAGCACCAGCCCGCCCAGGATCAGGCCGAGCCGGACCGGCAGCGAGCCGCTGGCGAAGGTCGTCGCGGCGGCCAGACCCAGCCCCACGGAACCGGCCAGCAGCACCGGGGTGCGCTGGGCGCGGCCCAGGAGCGGTCGGGCCCGTAGCAGCGACAGCAGGGCCAGCACCAGGCACAGCAGCACCGCCGACAGGCGGCCGTCGAGGGCCAGCACCAGTTGCGCGCCCAACACCAGCAGCGACACGGTCCACAGCAGACCGGTCAGGAACTGGTCGGCACGTTCGCTCTGCTGGAGCACCTGCCGGCCGTCCACCGACTCGCTGTCGGTCTTCAGGTCCTCCGGACCGGTCGGAATCGATGGCACCGGCAGCCGGGCCAGCCGGTAGGCCGCCATCGGCAGCGCCGGCACCATGCCGAACGCGACCGCCGCCACCACCGCGGCGGAGGCCGGCGCGTCGAGGCCGAAGATTAGGCAGAGCAGCGCGCCCAGGCCGGTCGCGGCCCCCACCCCGATCGCGGCGAAGAAGAGGGGGTACCGGTCGCCGACCGCCAGCACGGCCACCGCTCCGGCGACCACCGCGGCGGTCGCCGCGAGCAGGACGTGCGGGCTGGCCAACTCGGTCAGCGGTCGATCACCGGCGAGCAGCAGCAGGCCGCCGGTGGCGGCATAGGCCAGGCCGACCATGGCCAGCACCGCTCCGGTGCGGCTGTCACCGGCAGCCCTGGACAGCATTGCCGCGCCTACCAACAGCGTCACCGCGACCAGCAGGGCGGCCACCGCGCCGGGCAGGTGCGGAGGGCCCGCGAAGAGCGCGGCCAGCGCGCCGGCGCCGAGCGCCGCAGCGGCGAAGACCACCGCGAAGGACCGGGTCGCGTCGACCTGCCAGGCGCCGGGGCGTTGGTTGGTCGCGGTGGCGACCGCATCCACCACATCGTCGAAGACGATCTCCGGCGCGGCCGCGGACCGGGGGTTGAAGTAGAGCACCTCACCGTCACGAACGCTGAGCTGCGCAGCGGTACGCCCGCCGTCGAGGGGTGCACCCCCCAACCGGGACAGAGCCCAGCCGCCGTGCCGCGCACCCTCGTCGGCCATGTCCTCCCCGGCGTAGCGCAGCAGGGTGGGGAGCAGGTCGGCCATCGGCACGTCCGATGGCAGCGCCAGATCCATCCGGGTACGCGGAGCCACGATGGTGATCCGGCTCAGACCACCGGTCGCCGTCTTCGTCGCCACAGTGGCCTCCAGGTGTGCGTCTGTGATGGGCTGGCCGCGATGCTGCGGTGCGGGTCCACCGCGCCCACGGCAGATTACCTACGATGGCGGGCACGTACGATGCCCACCCGCGGGCTCCGGTCCGCGGCGACACGTCATCAGGGCCGCTTCTGGGGAGGAGACAGCCGTGAGCACGGTGGTGTTCCGCAGGCTCCCGCGTCAACCGGGACCGGCCTTACCGCGCGGCGAGGTGCTGCTGGAGACCCCTCCGGAGCTGCCCGAGCCGGCGCCCCGCGGGATGGGGCAGCTGCTCATGATCCTGCCGATGTTCTGCGGGGTCGGTGCGATGGCGTTTCTCTACGCCGGCAAGGGCGGCGGCATGATGACCTACGTCGCCGGTGGTCTGTTCGGCGTGTCGATGCTGGGCATGGCGATCGGCTCGCTGGCCAACAGCGGTGGCAAGGACAAGGCCGAGCTGAACGCCGACCGCCGCGACTACATGCGCTACCTGGCCCAGATGCGCAAGCGCACCCGGCGTGCCGCTGAGCAGCAGCGAGCGGCGATGGCCTGGCGGCACCCCGAGCCCGACGCGCTCTGGTCGATCGCCGCGTCGCGGCGGCTCTGGGAGCGGCGGATCACCGAGGACGACTTCGGCGAGACCCGGATCGCGCTCGGCCCGCAGCGTCTCGCGGTGGAGATCGTCCCACCGGAGACGAAGCCGGTGGAGGACCTGGAACCGATGAGCGCCATCGCGCTGCGCCGGTTCGTCCGCGCACACTCCACCGTGCCCGAGTTGCCCACCGCGCTGTCGGTGCGCGCGTTCAGTCGGGTGGTGCTCCGCGGCGACCGCGAGCCCGTGCTCGACCTGACCCGGGCCGCGCTCGGACAGCTGGCTACCTTCCACGCCCCGGACGACCTGGTGATCGCGGTGGTCGCCGCGCCCGACCGGCAGTCCTCCTGGGACTGGGTGAAGTGGCTCCCGCACGCACACCACAGTGGCCGTACGGACGCCGCCGGCGCACGCCGGCTGGTCTTCGCCAGTCTGACCGAGGCCGAGGCATCGCTCACCGGTGAGCTGGCTGGGCGGCCTCGGTTCGCCCCGGAGGCCAAACCGCTGACCACCGCCCCGCACCTGGTCGTGGTGATCGACGGTGGCGAGATCTCACCTACCTGCCAGCTGGTGGGCCCGGGGCTGCTCGGCACCACCGTGATCGACCTCTCCGGGACGGTGCCGCGCGATGCCGGCCGCTGGCTGCTCTGCCTCGACGTGGGTGACGGAAGCTCGCTCGACCTGGTCCGGGGCAGTTCGTCGTCGCCGCTGGGTCGACCCGACCAGCTCAGCGCCGAGGCCGCCGAGGGGCTGGCCCGGCAGATCGCCCCCTATCGGCTCTCCCAGCAGCAGACCAGCAACGAGGAGCCGCTGGCCCGCAGCACGGAGCTGCCGGACCTGCTCGGCGTGGGAGACGCCGCGACGGTCGACGTCCAGAACACCTGGCGCCCGCGTGGTCACCGGGACCGGCTGCGCATTCCGCTCGGCGTCGGGCCGGACGGCAATGTCGTCGAGCTCGACTTCAAGGAGTCAGCGCACGAGGGCATGGGCCCGCACGGGCTGGTGATCGGTGCGACCGGGTCCGGCAAGAGCGAGCTGCTCCGTACGGTGGTGGCCGCGTTGGCGGTGACCCACTCGTCGGAGGAACTGAACTTCGTCCTGGTGGACTTCAAGGGCGGCGCGACGTTCGCCTCGCTGGAGGCGCTGCCACACACCAGCGCGGTGATCACGAACCTGGCCGATGAATTGCCGCTGGTCGACCGGATGCGTGATGCGCTCGCTGGCGAGATGGTGCGCCGGCAGGAGCTGCTGCGAGCTGCCGGCAACTACGTCTCCCGCTTCGAGTACGAGAAGGCCCGTGCGGCCGGTGAGCCGCTGGCACCGATGCCCAGCTTGTTGATCATCTGTGACGAGTTCAGCGAGCTGCTCGCCGCCAAGCCCGACTTCATCGACCTGTTCGTGATGATCGGCCGGTTGGGCCGGTCGCTCGGCGTGCACCTGCTGCTCGCCAGCCAGCGGCTCGAAGAGGGCAAGCTGCGCGGCCTGGACACTCACCTGTCGTACCGGATCGGTCTGCGTACCTTCTCGGCGGTGGAGAGCCGGATCGTGCTCGGCGTGCCGGACGCGTACGAGCTGCCGAACGCGCCGGGGCACGGCTACCTGAAGACGGACACCAGCACGATGCTGCGGTTCCGGGCCGCGTACGTGTCGGGGGCGTACCGGGCGCCGGGGCAGCAGGCCTCCGCCTCGCAGGCGCTGGTGCAGCGTCGGATCGTGCCGTACAGCCTCGACTTCATTCCGGCGCAGGTACCGCAGATGCCGGTGGACACCGCGCCGGAGCCGGAGCAGCCGGCCGACGGCAAGGCCGTGGCGATGCTCGACGTGCTGATCGACCAGCTCAAGGGGCGGGGCCGCCCGGCACACCAGGTGTGGCTGCCGCCGCTGGCCGATCCGCCGGGCCTGGGCGAGCTGCTCGGCCCGCTGGCGGTCGACCCGACCTACGGGCTGTGCACCGCCTCCTGGGCCGGGCGCGGGCGACTGACCGTGCCGGTCGGTGTGGTGGACCGCCCGTACGAGCAGCGCCGTGACCCGATGATGGTCGAGTTGGCCGGGGCCGGCGGCAACGTGGTCATCGTCGGCCGCTCGCTGAGTGGCAAGAGCACGATGCTGCGGACGCTGCTCGCCTCGCTGGCGCTCACCCACACGCCACGGGAGGTGCAGTTCTTCTGCCTGGACTTCGGCGGCGGCGCGCTGCGCAGCCTGGAGCGGTTGCCGCACATGGCCGGGGTGGCCGGTCGGCGGGACGTCGAGGCGGTGCGCCGGACGGTGGCTGAGGTGGTCGCCGTCCTGGATGACCGGGAGGCGCGCTTCGCCCAGCACGGCATCGACTCGGTGGCCAGCTACCGTCGGCGACGGGCTGCCGGTGAGTTCGCCGATGACCCGTTCGGTGATGTGTTGCTGGTGGTGGACGGTTGGAACACGCTGCGCCAGGAGTACGAGGAGCTGGAGCAGACCATCACCACGTTGGCCAACCGGGGCCTCGGCTTCGGCGTGCACGTGGTGCTTACCGCGATGCGGTGGGCCGAGATCCGGATCAACATGCGGGATCTGCTCGGTACCAAGCTGGAGCTGCGCCTCGGCGACGCGTCCGAGTCCGAGATCGACCGCCGCGCGGCGATGAACGTGCCGGACAAGTCGCCCGGTCGTGGCCTGACCCGGGACAAGCTGCACTTCCTCACCGCCATCTCGCGGGTCGACGGCCGTCGGGACATCGAGGACCTGAGCGAGGCATCGCTGTCTCTGGCCGGGCACGTGGCGGCGAACTGGCCGGGCCGCCCGGCGCCGAAGGTGCGGCTGCTGCCGCGCCGGCTGCCGGTGACCGAGCTGGCCCGGATCATCGACCGGTCGGCGCCCGGTCTGCCGATCGGGGTCAACGAGTCGGCGCTCGCGCCGGTCTACCTCGACCTGACCAACGAGCCGCACCTGACGGTGTTCGGCGACGCGGAGTGCGGCAAGACCAACCTGCTGCGGTTGATCGCCCGGGGTATCACCGAGCGATACACGCCGGCTCAGGCCCGGCTGGTGATCGCCGACTACCGGCGTGGCCTGCTGGGGGCGGTGGAGGGCGATCATCTGCTCGACTACGCCCCGTCCAACCAGGCGTTCGCGCAGGGGCTCGGCTCGATCCGCAGCGCGCTGTCCAACCGGCTGCCCGGTCCGGACGTGACCACCGCCCAGCTGCGCGATCGCAGCTGGTGGAAGGGTCCGGACCTGTACATCCTGGTGGACGACTACGACCTGGTGGCCTCCGGTGGCAGCAACCCGCTCAGCGCCCTGCAGGAGTTGTTGCCGCAGGCCCGCGACATCGGTCTCCACCTGATCATCACGCGCCGGGTCGGTGGGGTGTCCCGGGCGCTCTACGAGCCGGTGCTGCAGCGGTTGCGCGAGTTGGACTCGCCGGGCCTGCTGATGTCCGGTAACCGGGAGGAGGGCGCGGTCTTCGGCGCGTTGCGTCCGAGCCCGCAACCGCCCGGCCGGGGCACCCTCGTCCGCCGTCGCGACGGCCAGCAGTTGATCCAGACCGCCTGGGCCGAGCCGTCCTGAGCGGGGTCGGTCGTTCGGTAGGACGTGGTGGACCATCTCGGTCCGATTCACCACCATCCATCGAACGTTGCCGGTCAGGGCTGCGAGGGCTGGACAGGTTCCGCTACGGTCTTCACTGGAGTGTCCGTCGGTGGGGTGTTGGTGCCTTGCCGCGGGGGAGGAGTGCGGCGAAGCCGCCACCACAACATGACGGAAGGGTGTGAAGCATGGCGTTCGAGGTCGAAGCTGCGACTCTGCATACCGCCGCGAGTGACGTGCGGTCCACGCGCAGCGAGGTCGACGGCGAGCTGAAGAAGCTGTGGAACGTGGTCGACGACCTGGCCATGGCGTGGAAGGGTCAGGCGTCCACGGGCTTCCAGTCGCTGATGACGCGCTGGAACGAGGACACCGTCAAGCTGCTGACGGCGATGGACAACATCGCGGAACTGCTCGACAAGTCGGGTACGACGCACCAGGTCAACGACGAAGAGCAGCAGCAGATGCTGGACAAGTTCCACTCTGCTCTCAACCCGTGATCCGCAGCGAGCAGAGGAGGAAATCGTGACGATCAAGGTTGACTACGCGGTCCTCGAGAGCAGCAACCAGCAGATGCTGGCCATTTCGAAGACCATCGACGAGAAGCTCGACACGCTGCGGTCGATGCTGTCCAAGCTGCACTGGGACGGTGAGGACCGGGTTGCCTACGAGCAGCACCAGGCCAATTGGGACACCGCAGTCCGGGACATCAACCGGATCCTGAACGAGATCGGCGGCGCCGTCGGCATCGCCCGTGAGAACTACGTCTCCACCGAGATGAGCAACTCCAAGGTGTGGGGCTGAGGCATTCGCCCATGCGGCTCCGGTCCGGTTCACCCGGGCCGGAGCCGCATTGCGTTGGCGTCAATCAGCCGGCAGCCGGTGAGTCGGTGCGTCGGCCAGGACGCCAGCCGCGCTGGCGGCCCCGGGCCACGATCGGTCGCGCGATCAGCAGCAGCACGGTGAGCAGCCCACCGATCGCCGCGGCCCAGATCGCGGCGGAACGTTGCCAGCTCAGCGGGTCGTCGTGCACGACAGGCGCCGGGATCGCGCCGGCGGGCGGGTTCGCCCGGGTGCCCAGCAGGCTCGACACCGCCCGGTACGGATTGACCACCCCGTAACCGATGTCGGCGTTGTGGCCGTCCGGTGGGTTGTCCGCGGTGCGTTCCAGCCGTTCCGCGACCTGCTGCGGGTTGAGATCCGGATAGGCGGCCCGGACCAGCGCGGCCACTCCCGTGACGTACGCGGCGGCGAAGCTGGTGCCGCCGGTCGGCTCGGCGCGGTAACCGGACCCCCTCGGCGCCGGCCCGATGATGTTCAACCCCGGTGCGGCGATGTCGACGTAGTCGCCGCTGATCGAGGTGCCCACGTGACCGCCCTGCTCGTCCACCCCACCGACAGCGATCACCCCGGGGTACGCGGCCGGGTACCCGGGCCTGTCCTGCTGCCCCTCCTTGCTGTTGCCAGCGGCAGCGACCAGCACCACCCGCTTGGCCAGTGCGCGCTCGACGGCCGCCGTCAGTTCGGGGCCGGGAATGGTCGTCAGGGACAGGTTGATCACGTCGGCGCCCTGCGCGACCGCCCAGTCGATGGCCGCGGCGATCTGCGCGGGAAGTTGCAGGTCGTTGGTTTCCTTGAGGTTCGGCAGAACCCGGATCGGCAGGATGCGGGCAGCCGGGGCGATGCCGCTGAACGGAACGCCCGTGCCCTCCCGACCCGCGATGATGCCGGCGATCATCGTGCCGTGCCCGGCCATGTCGCACTGGCCCTGGTTGGCCGGCAGATTGTTGAAGTCACGGCCCGCGAGCACCCGACCCTTGAGTAGCGGGTGGGTGGCGGAGACCCCGGAGTCGATCACTGCCACCGTTACTCCGGCACCTCGCGACAGCGGCCACGCGGAGGACGGCTCCAGCCGGCGCAGAGCCCACGGCATCTCGGCCAGGCCCTCCTCACCGGCTGGGCCGCAGTCGGGCGGTGCCGCGGTCGCCGGGGAGGGTGCCACCAGGCCGGCGCCGAGCAGGGCCGCCAGCGTTCCACTGAGGACGGCTCGGACAGCACGTCCGGCACGAGGGGACGGGTTGATCGCGCTCAACGGCGGGCATTCGCGCACCCGCAGAGATTACCGCTGTGCCGAGTCGGGCAGCGGCCCGGCGACGACGGTCAGGCCCGGGGGGTGGCCTCCGCGGTGGGTGTCTCGGCGAACAGCGCGAGGAGGTCACCGACCTGGCGGTCGGCCTCGGCGGGGTGCCGGAACCGGCCGGCCGGGTTGAGGGTGTATTCGTTACGCCGCCCGACGCGGGTGCGGTGCAGGTAGCCGTCCGCCTCCAGGTCGGCGACGATGGCCTGGGCGGCCCGTTCGGTCACGCCGACCTCGGCCGCCACGTCGCGCAGCCGGGCGGTGGGGTCGCGGCCGAGGGCCAGCAGAACGTGCCCGTGGTTGGTGAGGAATGTCCAGTTCCGCCCGCCACCGGTGTCGCCCGTTGCCGTGCTCGCCATCGTTGACCGCCTCTCCGGATGTCCGCCCTGCCCGCAGGGGAGTCTCGTCCGTCCTGCCCTCGGGACGTTACCCAGGGTCGGACCGGGGTCAACGTATGAAATCTATATCACGCATACCTTGACGCGACTTACGGTGCGTGTGACGGTGGAGCCCGTGCCAGCGACCGCCGCCGGCACGGCTGAAAAGCCGCTTGACCAGGTCAGATGCGTGAGGACGAGGTGCGGGGATGAGTCAACCCGGGACACCCGGCGGGCAGCCGGGTCCGCAGCGGACCGCCGACCGGGCGTCTGCGCCCAGCGAGCCGACCCGGGCGTACGCCGAGCTGACCGCCGGCAACCAACGCTTCGTCAGCGGTGCCCCACGCCATCCCAATCAGGATGCCGGGCACCGGGCTGCCGTGGCAGACGGGCAGCACCCGTTCGCGGTGATCGTCGGCTGCTCCGACTCGCGCCTGGCCGCCGAGATCATCTTCGACCGAGGGCTGGGTGACCTGTTCGTGGTCCGTACGGCCGGGCACACCGCCGGCCCGGAGGTGCTCGGCAGCGTGGAGTACGCGGTGACCGTTCTCGGCACCCCGCTGGTGGTGGTGCTCGGCCACGACTCGTGCGGCGCGGTGCAGGCGGCCCGGGAGGTCGCCGCGACCGGCACCCCACCTCGTGGGCACCTGCGGGCGGTGGTCGACGCCGTGCTGCCCAGCCTGCGCCGGGCCGAAGCCGAGGGCGTGGACGACATCGACGAAATCGTCGACATCCACATCGCGCAGACGGTCGAGACGCTGCTGGGGCAGTCGCCCGTGCTGGCCGACGAGGTGGCGCAGGGGCGGTGCGCGGTCGTGGGCGTGTCGTATCGGCTCGCCGCCGGAGCGGTACGCCCGGTGGCCGCCGTGCCGGCCGGCTTCGCGACGCTCGACGTGCCGGCGGGGTCGACCGACCCGGCCGCGCCCGCCGCAGCCTGACGCGTCGAGGGCCGTCCCGCGACGCGGAACGGCCCTCGACGGGGCATCGTGCGGGTCAGAGCAGCGACATGTGCACGTGGTCGGTGTGGTTCGACGGCCCGCTGTACGAACTCCAGCCGGTCGCCGGGAACCAGATCTGGCGGTTCCAGATCACGTAGTAGATGCCGAGCCGGTCGGCGTTCCGGATGAGGAACGCGGCGACGTTGTTGCCGTACGTCCGGGTGTCCTCGTTGTGCCACGGGGCGAAGCCGCTCTTCTGCAGCGACCAGTCGCAGGCGCGGCCCTTCGGGTGCTCCCATGGCCCGCCGGAGCGGTAGCAGCCGACGAACCGGCTGAAGCCGGCCCGCTTGACCTCCTTGTACGCGTGCAGCGTGCGAGGCGTGATGCAGCCGGACGTGGTGGGGTCATTCTCGCTGCACGACTGGGGCTTCCAGTCACCGTCGGAGGTGCGACCCGGGCCGAGCCGGGCGACGGGCGAGGTGGCATCCACCAGGCCGCCGGTGAAGCCCTTTCCGCCGACCAGGGAGAGCGCCTTGTCCGCCTCGCTCTTCCGCTTCGCCATCAGGGCGGTCTGCTTCTGCTGCTCGCGGACCTCCGTGTCGAGGGCCAGCTTGGCCTGCTCGGCGCGGGCCTTCACCGTGTTGACCTCGGAGAGCTTCTTCTCGTTGACCATGTTCATCTCGTCGAGCACCGAGGCGCGCTGGACGAACGAGTCGGGGGCGTCGCTCTCCAGCAGCATCGCGATCGCGCCGATCCGGCCGGTCCGGTACGCCTGGGCGGCGATCTGCCCGACCTGCGGGGCCAGCGCATCCAGGTCGGCCTTGGCCCGGTCGACCTCCAGCGCCAACTCCTGCTGTCGCTTCTTGGATTTGTCCAGCTTGGACTTGGCGGCGGAGTAGTCGCGGTTGGCCTGCTCGATGACGTCGTTGAGCAGTTGGGGCTCGCCGTCCTCCTCGTGCCCGGACGGTGTGGGGGTCGTCGGGGCGGCATGGGCCGGGAGGGGCCCGGCGAGCACGGTCAGTGCGGCGATCACGGCCACCACGGGTGTCAACCAGCGGCGTAGGGGTGCCGTCACAATGTTCCCTTCCGTCGACCGCCGACCGGGTTAGCTGACGGGTTCGGGGCGGAAGTGGCCCCTACCGCTGACGCGGATTCACCCCACGTACCTGGGTCCCCGGCTCGCCGGTTGGCGATTGGGCGGTGGCACCGCAGGCGCCGCTTCGCGCCTTCATCGGTAACCGGCAGCGAGGTTACCCGAGAGTCGGCCTGGTGAGCTACGCCTTGATGTCGACCAAAAGTGTCATTTCGCCATGGCGTTGAGTGACCAGTGACGCGGTTCTCAGGGCGGATGCCCAAACTGGTCACGCTGAGGAGTGTCACCATGCCGTATCTGTGCTCCTGTTCGGCTCCGGCCACCGGTCGGTGGCGGTGTGTGGGGGTGAGGTCCGCGTCGGATCCGGCTCGCCGGGTCGACCTGTTCGCGGTGAGATGAGTGCGGCCAGTGCCTCCGCCCGGGCCGGCTGGGGTCGCGGGGCGGGAGCGTCGGCGGACGGAGGGGCATCCGTGCGCCCGGCGGTGGTCACCACCGCGGCCAGTCCGGTGGTCAGTGGCACGGCGGCGATCAGGCCGAGTGTGGCCACCGCGCTGCGGACGATCTCCTGCGCGAGGAACTCGCTGGTGAGGATCTGCCCGATCGGCCGCGAGTCGGCGGTGAGCAGGAGCAGCAGGGGTAGCGACGCGCCCGCGTACGCCAGCACGATGGTGTTGACAGTGGAGGCGATGTGCGCGCGGCCGACCCGGGTGGCCGCACGGTACAGCTGCAACCGGGTCAGCCCGGGGTTCGCGTTCGCCAACTCGGTGACGGTGGCCGCCTGGGTGACCGTCACGTCGTCGAGCACCCCGAGCGAGCCGATGATGATCCCGGCGAGCAGCAGGCCGTGCAGGTCCACGTCGCCCTGGAACATCGACAGTGTCGTCGCATCCTCGCTGCCGAAGCCGGTGAGGTGGGTTGCGGCCGTGGCGATGGTGGCGAGCACACCGGTCAGCACCAGGCTTCCCAGGGTGCCGAGCACCGCGACCGAGGTCTGCGCGGTGACCCCGTGCGTCAGGTAGAGCACCACGAACATGATCAGGGCCGCGCCGACCACCGCCACCAGCAGGGGTGATTTGCCTGCGCCGATGCCCGGCAGCACGAAGGTGAGCAGGATGGCGAAGCTGGCGGCCAGCCCGGCGAGCGCCGCCAGGCCCCGCCACCGACCGAACGCGACGATCGCGGCGGCGAAGACCACCGCCAGCCACACCATCGGGGTGCCGCGCTGATGCTCGGCGATGTTCCAGTTGCTGGCGGTGGGATCGGTCGGGTCGGTGAGCTCGACCAGGATGACCTCGTCGCCGACCTCGACCCGGGGCGCGCCGGGGCCGTCGGGCACCGGTGTCCGCACCTGCTGGCCGGCGGTCGGCCCGTCGTCCACCCGGACGTCGACCGTGCCGCACGGCCCGGCACCGACCCTCGGTGTGCCCTCGGGGCTCGACGGCACCGGCGGGCATGGCTCGGTCACCACCCGGGTCACCGTGCCGGGGTGGCGCGGCACGTCCGCTCCGCCGTCGGTCTGCGGGGACCCACCCCGCGGCCAGAGCAGCACGGCGGCGAGCACGGTGGCGACGAAGAGGGGCACCACCGTCATGACGAGGATCCGTCGTACCCGGGGCGGGGCGGACGGAGCGGGGCGGGTGTGGTCGGAACCCAAGGCGAGACTCCCAACGATCCGGTGCGGGGTACGGGTCAGCGTGCCGGTCGGTTCACCGTTGCCGTGGAAACGCGGCGACAGGTGCGGCGGATCGCTGGCTGACGACCGCTCGATCACGGACGGTCAGTGCCCGGCCCGGCCGGCCGAAGGCGCCACGTCGTGGTGGCGCCGGTGCCCGGCTGTGCAGCGGCATACGGAGGGTCACCGTGGAATGCCCGGACTGAGGGCTGTCAGCCGCGCTTCATGAGCCGGCCGACTGCCGCCATCATCTCGGTGGCCATCTCGTCGGCCCGGCCCTCGGCTGCCCCCTCGTGCATGCAGTGCCGGGCGTGCCCGTCGAGCAACCCCAGCGCCACCTTGTCGAGTGCGGCCTGGATCGCGGAGATCTGGGTGAGCACGTCGATGCAGTAGCGGTCGTCGTCGACCATCTTCTCGATGCCGCGGACCTGCCCCTCGACGCGGCGGAGCCGCGTGAGCAACTGGTCCTTGCTGGCGGTGTACCCGCGGATCGGGGTGGGTGCGGTCATGTCGACAAGGATAGCGTACCCCTGGGGGGTATGGTACGGTCCTCTTCTGGCCGGATACCCCCACCGGGTACCGGTAACGTGCAAGGGTAGAGGTCCGCCTCCGACTTACCCCCCAGGGGTATAGGCTTCGGAGGTGGCGAAGGGAGACGTTTCGATGGTCAACACCACGTACCAGGTGCAGGGCATGACCTGTGGGCACTGCGTCAGCGCGGTGAGCGCCGAGGTCGGCGCCATCGAGGGCGTGCGTGACGTCCAGGTCGACCTCGCGGCCGGCCGGGTCACCGTCAGCAGCGACCAGCCGCTGGACACCGGGGTTGTTCGGGCCGCTGTCGACGAGGCCGGCTACGACCTCGTCGACGCGTGATCGGAGGGTCGGTATGCGCACCGTGACGAGATTGGCCGGGTTCGCCGTCGGTCTGGCGGCGGTCTTCGGCGCGACCTACGGGATCGGCCGTCTGGTCGACCCCGCCCCGGTCGCCGACAGCCGGCACGACGGCGGTGCCGCCCACGCGACAGGGGAGCACGACGAGGCGACCGACCGGCTCCCCGGCGGCCTGCTCGTCTCCGACCGCGGATATACCCTCGAACCGGTCGATGCCCCGGCCGACGAGTTCGCCTTCCGGATCACCGGGCCCGACGGGCGCCCGGTGACCCGGTACGACGTGGCGCACGACAAGCGAATGCACCTGATCGTCGCCCGACGGGACCTCTCCGGCTTCCGCCACGTGCACCCCGACCTGGCCCCGGACGGCACCTGGCGGGTCGACACCCCGCTGGCCGGCCCCGGGCAGTGGCGGGCGTTCGCCGACTTCACCCCGACCGGGGGTGAGCCGCTGACCCTCGGCGTGGACGTGACCGTCCCCGGTGAGCTGACCGAACGGCCGCTGCCAGCCCCGGTGACCAGCACCACCGTCGACGGCTACACGGTCACCCTGACCGGTGCGCCGCAGCCCGGCCGCACGTCACCGCTCACCCTGACCGTCAACCGGGACGGGCAGCCGGTCACCGACCTTGAGCCCTACCTGGGCGCGTACGGGCACCTGGTGGCACTGCGCCGAGGCGACCTGGCGTACCTGCATGTGCACCCGGACGGAACGCCCGGCGACGGGCGGACCCGGCCCGGCCCGGCCGTCACCTTCCTCGCCGAGGTGCCCTCAGCCGGCAGCTACCGGCTCTACCTCGACTTCCGGCACGGCGGGACGGTGCACACCGCCGAGTTCACCGTCGTCACCGGCACTCCGCCGCCCGGCGCTCCCACGGCCGACGCCCCGCCAACCGGGGGCGACCCGAGCGGACCCGCACCGACCGGCGGCGCCGACCACGGCACCCCCGGGCACGGGCACAACTGACGGGACCAGACGATGACCACCACCAGTAGACCGTTGCCTGAGGCGCCGAACCAGATCCAGTTGGCGATCGGCGGAATGACCTGCGCCGCCTGCGCCGCCCGGATCGAGAAGAAGCTCAACCGGATGGACGGGGTGAGCGCCACCGTCAACTACGCCACCGAGAAGGCGACCGTCCGGTACACCGACGGCGTTACGCCGGACGACCTGATCGAGACCGTGCAGAAGACCGGCTACACGGCTGCTCTACCGTCGCCGCCCGCCACCACCGAGGAGCCGGTGGACCCGCTGAAGGGCCCGCGTACCCGGCTCTGGGTTTCGGTGGCGCTCAGCGTGCCGGTGGTCCTGCTCGCCATGATCCCGGCCTGGCAGTTCGACTACTGGCAGTGGCTGTCGTTGACCCTGGCCGCCCCGGTGGTGGTCTGGGGTGGGCTGCCGTTCCACCGGGCCGCCTGGACCAACCTGCGGCACGGCGCGGCAACCATGGACACGCTGGTGTCGCTCGGCACCCTGGCCGCGTTCGGCTGGTCGCTCTGGGCGCTCTTCCTCGGTGACGCCGGGATGCCCGGCATGACGCATCCGTTCCGCTTCGACATCACCCGCACCGACGGCGCCGGCAACATCTACCTGGAGGCGGCCGCCGGGGTGACCGTGTTCATCCTGGCCGGCCGCTATTTCGAGGCCCGATCCAAGCGGACCGCTGGTGCCGCCCTGCGCTCTCTGCTCGAACTCGGGGCCAAGGAGGTGGCGGTGCTGCGCGACGGGGTGGAGACCTTGATCCCGGTGGACCGACTCGCCGTCGGCGACCGGTTCGTGGTGCGCCCCGGGGAGAAGATCGCCACCGACGGGGTGGTCGACGAGGGCACCTCCGCCGTCGACGCCAGCATGCTCACCGGTGAGTCGGTGCCGGTCGAGGTCGGCCCGGGTGACGGCGTGGTCGGCGCCACCATCAACGCGGGCGGGCGGCTGGTCGTCACCGCCACCCGGGTCGGCGCGGACACCCAGCTCGCCCGGATGGCCGACCTGGTCGAGCAGGCGCAGAGCGGCAAGGCGGCCGTGCAGCGGCTGGCGGACCGGATCTCCGGCGTCTTCGTGCCGATCGTCATCACGCTGGCGATCGGCACGCTCGGCTGGTGGCTCGGCAGCGGGGCCGGCCCGACCGCCGCGTTCACCGCCGCCGTGGCCGTACTGATCATCGCCTGCCCCTGCGCGCTCGGCCTGGCCACCCCGACCGCGCTGCTGGTCGGCACCGGCCGGGGTGCTCAGCTCGGCGTGCTGATCAAGGGGCCGGAGGTGCTGGAGTCGACCCGCCGGGTGGACACCGTGGTGCTGGACAAGACCGGCACCGTGACGACCGGCCGGATGACCCTGGTGGACGTGGTGCCGGCGAGCGGCGAGGACCGGGCCGAGCTGCTCCGGCTCGCCGGCGCCGTGGAGGCCGCCTCCGAGCACCCGATCGCCCGTGCGGTCGCCGCGGGTGCCGCCGAGGCCGGCGCGCTGCCCCCGGTGACTGGTTTCCACAACCTCGAAGGGCTGGGCGTGACCGCCACGGTTGACGGGCGGGACGTGCTGGTCGGCCGACCCGGGCTGCTGCGTGAGCGCGGGATCGACGTACCGCCCGAGGTCGAGTGGGCCGTGAGCGACGCGGAGGCCGCCGGCCGTACGGCGATCGTCGCCGGCTGGGACGGGCGGGCCCGGGGCGTGCTCGCGGTCGCCGACGTGGTCCGGCCGACCAGCCGGGCGGCGGTGGCCCGGCTGCGCGCGCTGGGGCTCACCCCGGTCCTGCTGACCGGGGACAACACGACCGTGGCCCGCGCGGTCGCGGCCGAGGTGGGCATCGACGAGGTAATCGCCGAGGTGCTACCGGCCGGCAAGGTCGACGTGGTCAAGCGGCTCCAGGCCGAGGGGCGGTCGGTAGCCATGGTCGGTGACGGGGTGAACGACGCCCCGGCGCTGGCCCAGGCCGACCTCGGGCTGGCCATGGGCACCGGCACCGACGTGGCGATCGAGGCTTCCGACCTCACGCTCGTCCGGGGCGACCTGGACGCCGCCGTGGACGCCATCCGGTTGGCCCGACGCACGCTCGGCATCATCCGCGGCAACCTGTTCTGGGCGTTCGGCTACAACGTGGCGGCCCTCCCGTTGGCCGCCGCCGGGCTGCTCAACCCGATGATCGCTGGCGCCACGATGGCGCTGTCCTCGGTCTTCGTGGTGGCCAACAGTCTGCGGCTGCGCCGGTTCCGTCCGGCCGCCCCCGGTGACGGGTGGTGACGCAGTTCTGGCCGAAATGGTTGGACCGAGGATGCCCGGGGTACTGCTGATGGCGTAGCGACGCTCGCAATGGAGGTTGGCACATGGGTATCGACGACAAGATCAACAATGCCAGCGAGGACGCGGCCGGCAAGCTGAAGGAAGGCGCCGGTCGGGCCACCGACAACGAGCGGCTTGAGGCCGAGGGTCGCAACGACCAGGCCGGAGCCAAGCTCAAGCAGGCGGGCGAGAAGATCAAGGACGCCTTCAAGAGCTGACGTACGACGTAACCCGCACGCCGGGCCGGTGATCAATCACCGGCCCGGCGTGCTGTGTGTCCGGCCCCTGACCGTGACCCTGAGAAACCCCTGATTCCGCCGTCGCTTTCACCGCTGCGCACCCTTGCCTGCTAACTTCCATTTGCATGCGCAAGGGCTGGTTATGGGCAGTGCTCCACCGCCGAGCGGCGACGCCCTGGTCCGGGTGCTGGCCCGGCAGTTGGGCCTCAGCCGAGCGCTGTTGCAGGTCCACCTACGGAAGCTGGCGGCGGCCGGGCTGGTCACCGCCAGCCTGGAGTTGTCGGAGGACGGGAAGACCATGAACTACTACGAGGTGGAGCCGTTCGTGCCCACACTCACCCCCGAGATCATCGCGGCGGCGGCCGAGACGCTGACCGTGCCCAACGCGGCCGCACAGCCAGGAGCGGCACGATGACCGGAATGAGCGAGCACGACTGGACCGAGGTGGTCGGCGCGATCGGCATCTTCGCCCTGCTGATCAGCGTGTTCACGGTGACCGTCGTCCAGCTCGCCAAGACCCGGCGGGCGCGGCTCGAATCGGCCCGCGCGGACGACTACCGCCGGCTCGCCGAGACGGCCGCTCAGGCCCAGGCGGAGAACGCCCGACTGCTCGCGGCGATGAACGGCCGGCTGGGCGGGATGGAGACCCGGATGACCACGCTCGAACGCGTCCTGAGCGAGGTCGACTGACCTGTCGACGAAAGGTCCCGGGCCGTCGAGCGGCTACTCGACGGCCCGGGTGGAAGCAGCATCACCTCGCCCAGCGGGCGAGTTTCACCGGTAACGCTCCTTCACGGAGAGGACAGCACCCCATGCTGCGCATACGCAAATCCGCCGTCGGCTGGGCAGTCGCCCTGGCCCTCACGGCCGCCGGGCTGACCCCGGCGAGCCCGGCCGCCGCGCGAACCGCCATCGACTGGCAACCCTGCCCCGACGACGCCACCGCCGAGTGCGGAACCCTGTCGCTGCCGGTCGACTGGAACCGACCCCGGGGGGAGCGCTTCGACCTGGTGTTGGCTCGCCGGGTCGCCACCGACTCCAGTGCCCGGAAGGGGTCGCTGGTGTTCGGCCCCGGCGGGCCGGGCGACAGCGGGGTCGACCGGGTGGTGACCGGCAGTTCCCGGTTCAGCGACGATCTGCGCCGCCGGTTCGACATCGTCAGCTTCGACCCGCGCGGCACCGGTGGAAGCCATCCGGTGATCTGCGCGCGGGACCTGCTCGCCCAGCAGCCGCAGCTGATCGCCGACCAGGCTCAGTTCGACGCCACACTGGCCGGCAACGCTCTGCTGCGGGCCGACTGTCGGGCCCGCACCGGGCCGCTCTACGACCACGTGGACACGACCAGTGCCGCCCGTGACCTCGACGCGGTCCGTGCCGCGCTCGGCGAGCGAAAGCTGACCTTCCACGGCAGCTCGTACGGCACCCTGCTCGGCGAGCGGTACGCGGAGCTGTACCCCGACCGGGTTCGGGCCGTGGTGCTGGAGGCCGCCGTGGACCACAGCCTCGGCACTCGCGCCTTCCTCGACACCCAGGCCGTCACCGCGGAGGGCGCGTTCGACGAGTTCCTGGCCTGGTGTGCCCGCTCCGCCGACTGCGTCCTGCATGATCGGGATGTCCGCGCGATCTGGGCCGGCCTGCACACCCGGGCCGAGCGCGGCACGCTGACCGACCCGGACCGGGCCGGGGCGGCACTCGCCCCGTTCGAGCTGAGCCGGCTCGCCCACAAGAAGCTCTACGACACCTGGCGGTGGCCGGGGCTGGCAGAGTGGCTCGGCAAGATGGACGCCTCCACCTCGTCGACCACGGCACTCTCGGCCGATGCCGAGTCGACCGTCGACGCCGTGGCTCCGTACCCGTTCGCGGTCTTCTGCCAGGACTGGAGCCTGTCCGTCCGCGACTACCGGGAGTACGCCGGACACCTGCGTCGGACGGTCCGGCTCGCGCCGGACCTGCGCTACCCGCCCGCCCTGTTCGCCCTCGTCACCTGCCTGGGCACTCCGACGCCGGTCGCCAACCCGCAGCACCGGCTGCGGGTCCGCAGCGACGTGCCGCTGCTGATCGCCGCCACCGTGCACGACCCGGCGAGCGGGTACAACTGGGCGACGAGCGTGGCGCGGCAGTTGGGCAGGCACGGCGTGCTGCTCACCTACCAGGGGTGGGGGCACGGGAGCTACACCACCAGCCCGTGCGTGGGGCGAGCCGTCGACTCGTACCTGATCGATCAGGTGGTGCCGGCCCGGGGCGTCACCTGCCCGGCCATCGACCCCGACGTGTGACCGCGCGCCGTCGGCCGTCGGGTGGTCAGATCCACCCGGCGGCCGGCGGCGGTGTGCTCAGGGGCGTCGTGTGGCGCGTACGACGACGTCGTGCAGCAGGTTGTCCTGCCCCCCGGGGCCGGTCACCGTGCGGTGGTGCTCCTCCGCGGTGGTGATCTCCCAGGTGGTGCTGTCCAGGCCCGCGTTGATGTCCGCGAGGGTGACCGATGCCTCGGCGGGAGGGTGGTGCCCGTGCCCGTGCGCTCCCGAGGTGTGCAGATGCCCGACGATCAGGAGTGTGCCGCCGGGCGCCACCCACGCGGAGATGCGGTCGTAGAAGGCCAGTTGCGGCATCGCGGGGTGCGCGTAGTGGGTCGTGACCAGATCGAACCGCACACCGGGGTCCCAGACCGTCAGGTCCGCTTCCACCCATCGCACGCGCTCGGACACCGCGCTGTTCGTCGCGCGCTCGGCGGCGACAGCGAGGGCGTCGGACGCGATGTCGACCGCGGTGACCTGCCAGCCGTGGGAGGCGAGCCAGATGGCCTCCGCGCCGGTGCCGCACCCGGCATCCAATACCGTGCCCGGCAGCAGGCTGCTGGCTTCCTGGGCGAGATACGGGTGCGGGGTACCACCGGCCCCGGGCCTGTCGCGGTGCGCCTGCTGCCAGTGCCGCTCCCAGTAGTCCTTGTCGAATTCGTGCTGCTCGGTCATCTGGCTGCTCCTTCGCGTGTCAGGAACGACTGTGACCGGCACGAGAGCGATACGCAAAGCTTCTTGCCAAATGGCAAAATGGTGGGCATGGCCGAGAAACCGGACCGCACGCTCGACGCTGTCGGGCCGAGGCTGAAGCAGCTTCGCCTCCGCCGCGACATCACGCTCACCGACCTCGCCGGGGAAACCGGGATCTCCGCCAGCACGCTGTCCAGGCTTGAAGCCGGCCTGCGACGCCCCACACTCGAGCAACTCCTCCCGCTCGCTCGTGTCCACGGCGTGACGCTCGACGAGCTCGTTGGCGCGCCACCAACCGGGGACCCCCGTATTAACCTGCGCCCCATCACCAACAGCGACGGATCGACCGTCCTGCCCCTGACCCGCAGACCCGGGGGGATCCAGGCCTACAAGTTCGTCCTCCCTGCCGGCTCTGACGATCGCGTACCCGACCTGCGCACCCACGAGGGCTACGACTGGGTCTTCGTCCTCAACGGCACGTTGCGTCTCGTCCTCGGCGAGCACAATCTCATCCTCAACGTTGGGGAAGCCGCGGAGTTCGACACCCGCACCCCACACTGGTTCGGGGCCACCGGCTCCGGTCCCGTCGAGTTCCTCAGCCTGATCGGCAAACAGGGCGAACGCGCGCACGTCCGCGCCGCACCGAAACTCGATTAGCGGAGGACGCGGTAGCTCAGGTGCGTCACGGTCGGCCCGGCCACCACCGCGGTCTGCTCCAAGCGCGGCGCGATGCCGTCGAAGAGCCGCTCGCCGCCCCCGAGCACGATCGGCACCAGGTGCAGCTGGAGGGTGTCGATCAGCCCGGCGGCCAGGTACTGCCGCACAGTGCTCGCCCCGCCGGCGATCGACACCCGCCGGTCGCCCGCGGCCTCTCGTGCCTGCCGCAGCGCCGACTCGATCCCGTCGGTGACGAATCGGAACTCGGTGCCGCCCCGCATCACCAGCGGCGTTCGGGGGTGGTGGCTGAGCACGAACACCGGGGTACGGAACGGCGGATCGTCGCCCCACCAGCCTTGCCAGGTCTCGTCCCAGTCGCCGTCGCCGCCGCCGAACATCCGCCGACCCATGACGTACGCGCCGATGTCGCGGGTCATGTCCTCGACGACATCCGCGTCGACACCACGGTCGCCGCCGGTCATCCCGTGCTGCGCCCGCCAGGTGTCCAGGCCGAAGACCCACTCATGCAACCGCAGGCCTCCCCGGCCCAGGGGGTCCTGCCGACTCTGCTCCGGCCCCGCCACGTACCCGTCCAGTGAGATCGACAGCTGACTGCTCGCCATGCCCATGTCTCTTCGACTCCGTCCCTCATCGTCGCGCCGCCAGCCGGGCGGCTTTCAATTCCAGGTATCGCTGCTCGGGCAGACTCGTGGTGCCGCGCGCCGCCGTCAGGTACGCCTCCCGCGCCGCACCGGCCTCCCCGGCCAGCTCCAGCAGGTGGGCTCGGACGGCGGTGAGCCGATGGTGCCCGGCGGTGCGCTCGTCGGCGTCCAGCGGTGTGAGCAGGGCGAGCCCGGCCCGTGGACCGTCCACCATGGCCACCGCCACCGACTGGTTGAGGGTGACCATCGGGTTCGGTGTGATCCGGCCCAGCAGTCGGTAGAGCGCGACGATCTGCCGCCAGTCCGTCTCCGCCGCCGTCGGCGCCTCGGCGTGCACCGCGGCGATAGCCGCCTGGAGCTGGTACGGGCCGGGTGGCGACCAGGTCAGCGCCTCGGTGATCAGCGCGATCCCCTCCGCGATGGCGGCCGCGTCCCACCGGGTGCGGTCCTGCTCGGCTAGCGGCACCAACTCCCCATCCGGGCCGAGCCGGGCCGCCCGGTGCGCGTCGGTGAGCAGCATCAGCGCCAGCAACCCGGCGACCTCACCGTCGTCGGGCAGCAGCCCGTGCAGGATGCGGGCCAGCCGGATCGCCTCGCCGGTCAGCTCGGCCCGGTGCAAATCCGGGCCACTGGACGCGGTGTACCCCTCGTTGAAGATCAGGTAGAGCACGCGGAGCACCGTTTGCAGCCGCTCGGCCCGCTCACCCGGCCCGGGCAGGGTGAACCGGGCCCCAGCGGCCTCGATCCGCTGCTTGGCCCGGCGGATCCGCTGGCTCATCGTCGCCTCCGGCACCAGGTGCGCCCGGGCGATCTGGGCGGTGCTGAGACCGCCGACCGCGCGCAGGGTGAGGGTCACCTGCGCCGATCCGGTCAGCGCCGGGTGGCAGCAGAGGAACAGCAGGGTGAGCGTGTCGTCGGTGTCCGCCGCCGCAGGCTCCGCGTCGGCCGCCGGCGCCACTGCGGCGTACGCCGGCTCGCGCAGCGCCACCGCCACCTCGCGGTCCCGGCGAGCGCTCTCGCTGCGCCACTCGTCAGTGAGTCGGCGGGTGGCCACGGTGAGCAGCCAGGCGCGGGGATTGTCCGGTACGCCCTGCCCGGGCCACTGCGTCGCTGCGGCGAGCAGTGCCTCCTGGACCGCGTCCTCGCAGCGGTCGAACTGGCCGTGCCGGCGGACCAGCAGGCCGAGGACCTGCGGCGCGAGCATGCGCAGCAGATCCTCGACCGTCCGGTCGTCGGTCACATCTCCGTCCCGGCCTCGTCCATGATCGGGCGGACCTCCATCGCACCCCCGTGACGTACGTCCGGCCAACGGGCAGCGATCTCGGCGGCCCGCTGCGGGCTGTCGCAGTCGACGGTCAGGTAGCCGGCGAACTGCTCCTTGCTCTCCATGAACGGCCCGTCGATGACCTCGGTGTTGCCGTTCACGTCCCGGACCGTCAACGTCTGCGACGGGTTGGCCAACGCCTGGCCGCCGACCAACTCGCCGGTCTCGGTCAACTCCTTCATGATCTCGTCGACCTCGCCGAACAGAGTGGTGCGGTCCTGCTCGGAAAGCTCCTCGGTGAAGCCGGGCCGGTTCCAGATCAGCAGCATGTACTTCACGCGATGCTCCTCAGGTCCTGGTCGCACCCCGGTCGGGGCGCGACTCACCGGAGGGTCGGAGCCGTCACCCCGTTCCCTACCGCGTACCGAAGAAAATCGCAGAAAGTCCCGGCGGTGGCGGTCCCACGCCGGGCGGCTCAGCGCGGATCGGGTCGACCCGGGACCTGTCGGGGCTTTCGTCCGCCGCTGACGTCCAGTGACGCGCGGTCGGCGGCCGAGGTGCCGGACGACCAACCCTCGGAGTCCCGGACGCTGAGCCGGTGCCGGGTAACGCCGGGGAAGAGCGTGTCCAGTCGCTCCCGGACCGCCTCGCCCCGCGCGGCGAGCACCGGCAACAGGCGCTCCGACCCGGCCGTCTCGGCCGCCGCCCGGTCCGCCGCGTCGGTTGCCGCCTCGGTGGCCGCGCGCAGCCGCTCGCCGATTCGCAGCGCGAACGCGTTGAGGAAGGACTCGTCCCAGACCTTCGTCCGTCGCCCCGACCCCGGCCGGCGCTCGGCGCGCCCCCGAAGCATCGCCGCAGTGGCCTGGACCAGCAGCGAGGTGTAGAGCAGCTCCACCGCCACCAGATCGGCCGGCCAACCCAGCACGGTGGCGAAGCCGAGATCGTCGGACCAGACCGCCTCGCACCGGTTCGCCGCCGCCACCTCCTGCACCAGCAGCGCCTTCGCGCCCGCGTACGGGGCGTCGGTGCTCAGCCGCACCCCGCCGGGCAGGTCGCCGCGCTCCGACCCGGCAGCCAGCAGCGCCTCGTCGATGCTGTGCCGGGCGATCAGCTCCTGCGCCTTACCGGTCAGCGCCTCCGCCTCGGCCGGGAAGGTCGTCGACTCGGCCTTGGCCAGCAGCGCCCGTACCCGGTCCAGCATCGGCGACCCGCTGCGACCCGTACCCGGTTGCCGGGCCGTCGCCGCGCCGCTCGACCCGGGTGGCGGGCGCAGCACCGCGATCGGCGGCAGGCTCTCCACCAGCGCGAGGGTGTCCACGGCCGCGCGGAGCGCGTCGGGCCGGTCCAGCCCCACACGAGCGGACCAGGCAGCCAGCACGCCCCGGTCGTCGTCCCATCGCACCTCGGGGGCCAGCTCCTGCAGCTGCTCGTCCCACCAGGCCGGCACCGGCTCGGCCTGCTCGCGCCGCTGGGCGGCCATCGCGTCGCGGACCAACCGGGCCGAGCGGGCGTCGAGCCGCCGGCTGGTGATCCGGTCCAGGTCGACCGGCTGCCAGCCGCGCCGCCAGAGCTGCCCCAGGCCGCGGACCAGGCGGCGCAGCAGCGCGGCGTCCACCGCCGTGGTGCCGTCCGCCGCGCCGGTGCCGACCATCAGTTGGTCCAGCTGCCGTTCGGCTTGCCGTACGTCGGTGCCGCGCACCGCCGCGAGCGCGTTGGCGACGAGTTCGTCCGCGTCCGGCACAGGCACCTCCTTCTCGGGTTCCGCTGCCGGCGAGGCTTTCCGGCCCGCCCCAGCTCCATGATCATGCCGCGAGTGGTGCCGAAGGCGCGAAACGGGGATGTTGCTGCCCGCCTGGCGACCCAGGCGTGGACGGCAGATGATCAACACCAGGTCCCGGAAGTTGGGGTATCCACCCGGCTGGAAGCCCCGATGTCGCCGATCTCGTGTTGACCTTGGCACGGGGGGCCGCCGTGATGGCTTCGGCGGCATGACTCAGGCAGTTTGGGGTAGTTCGGTCCCCACCTGGGTGGATGCGAGGTGTGTGGTGGTCGGTGCCAGCGTGCCGAGGGGGCGCACCGTTGACGTGCCGGACGGCCGTTCCTCGACGCTCGTCGGCGTCCTGATCGGCGTCGCGATCATGGCTGCGGTGGACGAGATCGTCTTCCATCAGCTGCTGGCCTGGCACCACTTCTACGACCGGTCCACTCCGGCGGTGGCGCTGCTCTCGGACGGGCTGCTGCACGCCGCCGAGGTGATCGCCCTGGTCGGCGGCTTCTTCTGGTTCGCCGACCTGCGCCGGAGGCGCGCCCTGTCGGCCCGGCTGGCCTGGGGTGTTTTCCTGCTCGGCGCCGGAGGGTTCCAGCTCTTCGACGGGTTGATCGACCACAAGGTGCTCCGGGTGCACCAGATCCGCTACGGCGTACATCTGGTGCCGTACGACGTGGTGTGGAACGTGGCCGGCGCGGTCCTGCTGCTGGCCGGCGCCGCCGTGGTGTGGTGGGCGCGGACCCGGACCCCGACCCGTACCCGCCGGCCGGACGACGGCCCCCGGTGATGGCGCTCGCTCCCGGCCTATCGGGCTGGTCCGTGCCGTCGGCGTTCGAGCAGGGCGGGCACGTGGCGGACGGGTCGGGTTGGGCCGTGCCACCAACTCTGGCGCACGGCGGGCACGTGGCGGATGGGCCGGGCTGGTTGCCGCTGCTCCCGGTCGTGTTGCTGGCGGGCGGCTACCTGCTGGCCGCCGTACGCGACCCGCGGGGCTGGGACCACCGTCGTACCGCCGCCTGGCTGGCCGGCTGCGCCCTGCTGGCGGTCGCTGTCGGGCCGCTGGGTCAACTCCCGGACGACCCGCGCGGGCACATGGCGCAGCATCTGCTGCTGGGCATGCTGGCCCCGCTCGGGCTGGTGCTCGGCGCCCCGGTGACGCTGCTGCTGCGGGTCGCCCCGCCGTCGGTACGCCGGGCGGTGGGCCGGCTGCTGCGCGCCCGCCCGCTGCACCTGATCGCCCACCCGGTCACCGCCGCGCTGCTCAGCGCGGGTGGGTTGGCGCTGGTGCTGCTCACCCCGCTGTACGCGGCGGCGGAACGCCAACCCGCCCTGCACCACGCGCTGCATGTGCACTACCTGGCCGCCGGGTACCTCTTCGCCTGGTCGCTGGCCGGCCCGGACCCGGCGCCGCGACGCCCCGGGCTGGCGGTACGGGTCGGGGCGCTGATCGGCGCGGCGGCCGGCCACGCCGTGCTGGCCAAGTACCTGTACGCGCAAGCCGAGACGCTCCCGCCCGGGCTCACCGACCGAGACCCGGCGGCATTCCAGTCGGCCGCCCAACTCATGTACTACGGCGGCGACATCGCCGAGCTGCTGCTCGCCGTTGCCCTCTTCGCCACCTGGTACCGCCGCCCCTTCCGCGCCCGCCCCACCCACGCCCGCCCTCCTCGGTTGATCAAGAGGTTCGCATCACCAAAGGACGGTTCTCTGACGCAAACCTCTTGATCAACTCGGAGGTGGGGTGGTCAGGACGGTGCGGAGCTGGGTGAGGAAGGTTCGGATGCTTTGCTCGCTGTGGTGGGTTCCGATCTGGTCGTTCAGGGGGCCTGGGTGGTGGAGTGCCTGATCCAGCGCCCTCAGCGTCTCGGGTCGGTCGCCCGGGTAGAGGCCGCCAGTTACCCCGTCGGCTACCCGGGTCACCACTGTTTCGTCGAGCGTCTGGTCGAACTGGATCCCGTAGAGGATTCCGTTGACCTGGCCCTTCCACCTGTCCGTACCCATGCTTGTCCGTCCTCTTGTGTCACTGCCAGGCGGTGAGGATCTCCTCGACGGGTAGGACGTCCCGCTCCGGGTCCGGTGCCGGGGCCGGCCGGGCCGTCGGAGTCCGGTCGAAGCGGGGCGCCGGGGCTGGCTGGATCTCGCCGCCCACCTCGACGAAAGTGTCCCGGGCCGCGTTGTGCGGGTGCTGGTGCGCCTCGCCGGGGGCGAGCACCGGCGCGACGCAGGCGTCCAGGTCGGCGAAGACCTCCGTCCACTCGTCCCGGGTCCGTTCGGCGAACCGCTCGGTGAACCGACGGCGCAGTTCGTCCCAGCCGCTCGGGTCGTACTGGGCGGGCAGGTCCGGGTCGTCGGCGAGGTCGAGGCCGGTGAGCAGTACGGCGTAGAAGGCCGGTTCCATCGCGCCGACAGCCACGAATCCGCCGTCGGCGGTGCGGTACGTGTCGTAGAACGGTGCCCCGCCGTCGAACATGTTGCGCCCGCGCGGCGCGGCCCACAGGCCGGTGCCGAGCAGCCCGTGCAGGAATGAGGTGAGCAGCGCCGAGCCGTCCACCATCGCCGCGTCGACCACCTGGCCGATGCCGGAGCGTTCCCGTTCGAGCAGTGCGGCCAGCACGCCGACGGCGAGCAGCATGCCGCCTCCGCCGAAGTCGCCGAGCAGGTTCATCGGCGCGTAGGGGCGCTCCCCGGCCCGACCCAGTGGCTCCAACGCCCCGGCCACCGCGATGTAGTCGATGTCGTGCCCGGCCCGGGCCGCCAGTGGGCCGTCCTGACCCCAGCCGGTCATCCGCGCGTACACCAGGCGGGGGTTGCGGGCCTGGCAGACCTCGGGCCCGAAGCCGAGCCGCTCCGCCACCCCCGGCCGGTACGCCTCGACCAGCACGTCCGCCCGCTCGGCCAGGCGCAGCAGGTCCGCCACCCCGGCCGGGGATTTCAGGTCCAGCGCGGTGACCCGCCGGCCGCGCTGCAACGGCCCGCCGGTCGGCGCGGCCAGCCGTCCCGCACCCGGGCCGCCCGGCCGGTCCACCCGCACCACGTCCGCGCCGAGGTCCGCGAGCACCATGCAACCGAACGGTGCCGGGGCGAGGCTGGCCAGCTCGACCACCCGCAGCCCGGCCAACGGCCCGCCGGACGCCGTCACGCGGCGCTCACCGGAGTGGCCTCGCTGTTCCCGGCCACGATCGCGCTCGATCCAGGATGTAGTGGTGTGCGAAGCCATCCAATGCCACTAGATCCTTGATCGAGCACGATCATGCTGTCGGCCCCCACAGCGCGGTCGGCGACCCGCTCGGATCGACCGCTGGCGGTTGTCATGCGGCGGCCGTCGCATCGGCGGACCGGGCGGCGGACGTGGCGAGCCGATCGATCAGGTCGGCTGGAGGCGTGAACCGGTCGCCGTAGCGGTCGGCCAGCTCGATGGCACGGGCCGCGAAGCCGGCCGGGCCGCCCGCGTACTGCCGGACGTAGCGGATCACCCCTCCCGTCCAGGCGGGGAAGCCGATGCCGAAGATCGAGCCGATGTTGGCGTCGGTCTCGGTCCGCAGCACGCCCTCGTCGAGGCAGCGCAGCGCGTCGAGCGCCTCCGCGAAGAGCATGCGCTCCTGCAGGTCGGTGAACGGCACGCCCCGGCCGGCGTCGGTGGTCAGGTCGGCGAGACCGGTCCACAACCGGCCCCGGGTGCCGTCGTCGTAGGAGTAGAAGCCGCGCCCGGCCGTGCGCCCCGACCGGTCGTACGCGTCGACCAGCTCGTCGACGAGCCGGTGTGCCGGCAGCGGCAGGAATTCGTCGCTGGCGGCCTCGAACTGGCGGCGGATCCGCTGGATCAGGGTGAGGCTCACCTCGTCGGCCAGCGCCAGCGGCCCGGTCGGGTAGCCGGCCTGAAGGGCGGCCTGCTCCACCGACGCGGCTGGTACACCCTCGGCGACCATGCCGACCGCCTCGTCGATGAACCGGCCGATCACCCGGCTGGTGAAGAAGCCCCGGCCGTCGTTGACCACGATCGGGGTCTTGCCGATTCGGCGGCCCAGGTCGAACGCCCGCGCGAGGGCCACGTCGCTGGTCCGTTCGCCGACCACGATCTCCAGCAGCGGCATCCGGTCCACCGGGGAGAAGAAGTGCATGCCGATGAAGTCGGCCGGTCGGTCCACCCCGGCGGCCAGCCCGGTGATCGGCAGGGTGGAGGTGTTGGAGGCGAGCAGGGCGTCCGGTGCCAGCACCGGCAGCACCTCGGCGAACACCGTCCGCTTGAGTTCCGGGTCCTCGAAGACCGCCTCGATCACCGCGTCGCAGCCGGCCAGCGCGTCCACCTGGTCGGTGGTGGTGATCCGGCCCAGGACAGCTCGGGCGTCGGCTTCCGTCGCGCGACCCTTACGCACCTTGCGGGCCAGCAACCGCTCCACGTGGTTCCGCGCTCGACCGGCGGCCTCCGGCGTGACGTCCTTGACCACCACGTCGATGCCGGCGCTGGCGCAGGCGTACGCGATGCCCGCGCCCATCATGCCGGCGCCGAGCACCGCCACCCGGCGTACCGGTGGGGCGTCCACGCCGGACGGACGGGCCGCGCCGCCGTTGACCGCCTTCAGGTCGAAGAAGAACGCACCGATCATGTTCTTGGCGACCTGCCCGGTGAGCAGGCCGATCAGGTACCGGGTCTCCACGGTCAACGCGGTCTCCAGGTCGACCTGCGCGCCCTCGACGGCGGTGGCCAGGATCGCCTCAGGGGCGGGCAGCCGGGCACCCTTGAGCTGCTTGCGCAGGGTGGCCGGGAAGGCGGGCAGCTGCGCGGCCAGCGAACGGCTGGCCGGAGTGCCGCCCGGCATCCGGTAGTCCGGCCGGTCCCACGGCTGCTTCGGGTGCGGGTTGGCCGCGATCCAGGCCCGCGCGTGGTCCAGCAGCTCTGCCTCGGTGGCGACCACCTCGTCGACCAGCCCGGCGGCCAGGGCGTCGGCCGGGCGCATCCGGCGGCCGGTGAGCAGCACCGTGGTCAGCGCCCCGGCCAGGCCGAGCATCCGTACGGTCCGGGTGACGCCGCCCGCACCGGGCAGCAGGCCCAGGGTCACCTCGGGCAGCCCGAGTCGGCTGCCGGGCGTGTCCAGCGCGATCCGGTGATGGCAGGCGAGCGCGATCTCCAGCCCGCCGCCGAGCGCGGAGCCGTTGACGGCGGCGACCACCGGCCGACCCAGCGTCTCCAGCCGGCGCAGGTCCCGTTTGATGGTGCCGAGCAACTCGGTCAGCGCGGGCGCGTCGGCGCGGGTCGCCCGGACCATCTCCGGCAGGTCGCCACCGGCGAAGAAGGTGGACTTCGCGCTGGTCACGATGACTCCGGCGAGATCGGGCTCGGCCTCCAGCCGGTCGAGCACCGCGCTCATGGACGCGGCGTACGCCCGGTTCATGGTGTTGGCGGACTGGTCGGGGTCGTCCAGGGTGAGCGTGACGATGCCGTCGGCGCCGCGGTCGTACCGGATGGTGTTGGTCATGGTCGTCCTCCGGGTCAGCAGCGCTCGAGAACGGTGGCGACGCCCATACCGCCGCCGATGCAGAGGGTCACCACGGCGCGGCGCAGGTCGCGGCGCTCCAACTCGTCCAACGCCGTGCCGAGCAGCATCGCTCCGGTCGCGCCGAGCGGGTGGCCGAGAGCGATCGCGCCGCCGTTGACGTTTACGCGGTCCGGGTCCAGGCCCAGGTCACGGACGTACTTGAGCACCACCGCCGCGAACGCCTCGTTGATCTCGAACAGGTCGATGTCGTCGAGGGTCAACCCGGCGACGGCGAGCGCCTTGTGGGTGGCCGGGATCGGGCCGGTCAACATCAGCGTCGGGTCCGCTCCGGTGACCGCCGCGCCGACGATCCGGGCGCGCGGGGTGAGGCCGAGGTCCCGGCCGACCTCCGCGGAACCGATCAGCACCAGCGCAGCGCCGTCCACGATGCCGGACGAGTTGCCGGCGTGGTGGACGTGCTCGATCGACTCCAGCCAGTGGAACTTCTGCAACGCGACCGCGTCGAAGCCGGCCGCCTCGCCCATCGTGGCGAAGGACGGCGTGAGCCGAGCCAGCGCCTCCCGGGTGGTCTCCGGGCGAAGGTGCTCGTCCACGGTGAGGATGTCCAGCCCGTTGCCGTCGCGGACCGGCACCACCGAGCGGGAGAAGTGCCCACCGGCCCACGCCTTGGCGGCCCGCTCCTGCGACCGCAGCGCGTAGCCGTCCACATCGTCGCGGGTGAAGCCCTCCAGGGTGGCGATCAGGTCGGCGCTGACGCCCTGCGGCACGAAGGACGTGGCCAGCGCGGTCTGCGGGTCGGTGGCCCAGGCCGCGCCATCGGAGCCCATCGGCACCCGGGACATCGACTCCACCCCGCCAGCGAGCAGCAGGTGCTCCCACCCGGAACGGATCCGGGCGGCGGCGGAGTTGACCGCTTCCAGCCCGGAGGCGCAGAACCGATTGAGCTGCACCCCGCCCACCTGGTCGGGCAGCCCGGCCAGCAGCGCCGCTGCCCGTGCCAGATCACCGCCCTGCTCGCCGACCGGAGTGACGATGCCGAGCAGCAGATCTTCCAAACGGTTGACGTCCAGGTCGGGGTTGCGCTCACGCAGCGCGTCGATCAGACCGACGACCAGGGAGATCGGCTTGACCCCGTGCAACGCGCCGGTGTCCCGGCCGCGTCCGCGCGGGGTGCGGACCGCGTCATAGACGTACGCCTCAGAGGGCACGGGCGATCAGCTCCTTCATGATCTCGTTGGTGCCGCCGTAGATCTTCTGGACGCGGGCGTCCGCGTACATCCGGGCGATCGGGTATTCCGTCGTGTAGCCGTAGCCGCCGAAGAGCTGCAGGCAACGGTCGACGACCTCGCACTGGCCGTCGGTGAGCCACGACTTCGCCATCGCGGCGGTCGCCACGTCCAGGTCACCACGGTTGTGCCGGACGATGCAGTCGTCCAGGAAGACCCGGCTGACCCGGGTGCGGGTGGCGCACTCGGCGAGCACCATCCGGGTGTTCTGGTGGCCCATCAGAGTCTTACCGAAGGCGGTGCGCTCCTTGGCGTACGCGACGGTCAGCTCGACAGCGCGTTCCATGGCCGCGACCGCGCCGACCCCGATCACCAGTCGTTCCTGCGGAAGCTGCTGCATGAGCTGGATGAAGCCCAGCCCCTCGGCGCCGCCGAGCAGGTTGGCCGCCGGCACCCGGAACTCGTCGAAGAACAGCTCGGCGGTGTCGTTGGCGTGCAGCCCGATCTTGGACAGCAGTCGACCCCGGCGGAAGCCCTCCGGGTCGCCGCCCACCTCGCAGACCAGCAGCGAGACGCCGGCCGCCCGCTGCTCAGGGTCGGTCTTCACGGCCACGATGATCAAATCGGCCAGGCCGCCGTTGGTGATGAACGTCTTCGCGCCGGTGACCAGGTAGTCGTCACCGTCGCGGACCGCCCGGGTACGCATCGCCTGCAGATCGGAGCCGCCGTCCGGCTCGGTCATCGCGATCGCGCCGACCAACTCACCGCTGCACAGGCCGGGCAGCCAACGCCGCTTCTGCTCCTCGCTGCCGTACGCCACCAGGTAACCGGTGACGATGCCACTGTGGACGGCCAGCCCGAGGCTGCTCTCCCCGGTGTACGCCTGCTCGTGCAGCAGCACCGCCTCGTGGGTGAAGCCGCCGCCACCGCCGCCGTACTCCTCCGGGACGGAGAGGCCGAGCAACCCCAGCTCGCCGGCGCGCCGGTAGTGCTCGCGGTCCGGATGCCCCTGCGCGAGCAGGCGGTCGGTGTGCGGCAGCACCTCCTTCGTGAAGAAAGTGCGGGCCAGCTCGGCCAGGTCGTCGTGCTCCGGCTCGCGCCAGGGCGAGGAGGAACCATCGGGCGTCGACATGTGCACCACCCTCGCGCGCTGTTGGCGGCATGTCAATAAGTCGTGATCAGCCGCCGGGCGCAGGCTTTCGGGCCGTCCGCGAAGGGCAGGCGTCCGCAGCCCGGCAGCGCTGCGGCGCGGGGAAGGTTGGATAGCGGATGAGCTGACGCATGCGGGTCCGGCCCACGCCGAGCAGATCTTGCAGCTCGTGCGGACCGACCAGTGGACCCGGGACCTCACCCATCACCTGACGCGGAGCGGGTCGGGGGATTGGAGACAGCGCTGCGCTCCGCACGGAGGGAGTTGTTCGACCTCCGATGCCGGTTGACGTTGATCGGCCGGGTGGTCCAGGACGTCGATCGGGTGCAGCGAGCGCCCGGCGTCGCCCTCGGCGCGATCAACGCGGCGCTCTACTCCGAGACGGCCAACATGCGGCATCTTGGCCGACACTTCGTCCGACGCCGGCGCGGAGCCGAGTGATCAATTGATGAAAGGTAGGTAATAAGCGCGCCCCACACCTACTTTCCATCGACTGATCAAGGTGGGGTGGAGAGTGCGGCCGTCCTGGGTCAGCCCCTCCGCCGGCCGCTCAGCATTCGGCCGCTCCCAGACGCGCGAATTCGTCGAGGGAGACGTTTTTCCGCACCTCGTCGTTGTTCACGATGTCGGTGGTCAGGACCGATCCGGGCTGTAGGCCGGCCAGTTCGGCGAGCCGGAAGGTCACCGAATGGGAGGTGAAGCTGCTGTTGCTGGCGACTCCAAACATTCGGAAAGCCGCGTGCGGGTCAGCGGCCGGCTCAGGTGGGAAGCCCACCAGGCGCACGGTGGCCGGCGAGGTCGCGTCGCGTGGCACGGCATACTCTCGTCCCGGCCAGTAAGGCCAGTTCGCGGACGGTGTCGGCACGTCGGACGGGGCAGGCGAGGCCGAGTCGCCTTCAGCAAAGAGCACGACAACGTCCGGCGGCCGATCCGCGCACCAGGCCAGAGCCGCGAGCGGCTGGCCGTCGGCGTCCATGGTCAGGCCGGTGATGCCTTTGATCGCAGGTGAGCACGAGGTCAACCCGGCCAGTACGAGCAGGGCGGCGGCCAGCGAAGCGACGATCCGTCGCATCTTCGTCAGCATCTGAACGGCCACGCTTCGACGATCGCAGCGCCGCGTCAATCTTTGACCTCGGCCCGGTCACAGACCCATGAAGATCAATGCGCTCATCTGCCTGCCAATGAGCGATCAAATGCGCAACGGCCCCGCCTGCCGCGTCAACGCCGAGGCCGACGCCGTGAGCTGCCGCTAGGGTCGGGCAGATGAGTGTCGAGACGGCTCCGCGCCGCCGCCGTCTGGAGCCGGACGCCCGGCGCGGGCAGATCCTGGCCTGTGCGGTCCGGCTGTTCGGCGAGCGCCCGTACCCGGATGTGTCGACCACCGACATCGCACGCGAGGCTGGCGTCGCTCGCGGCCTGGTCAACCACTACTTCGGTGCCAAGAAGGACCTCTACCTGGAGGTCGTCCGGGTCATGGTGACCATCCCCGAGGTCGCCCTGGAACGGCTGCCCAAGGGTGACCTGCGTACCCGGGTCGATGCCAGCGTCACCTGGTTCCTCGACGTGGTGTCCCGGCACAGCACCTCCTGGCTGGCCGCCGTCACCGCTCGGGGCATGGGCGGCGACGCCGACGTGGAGCGGGTCCTCGCCGAGGCCGAGGAGGTCGCCGCCGACCGGATGCTGGTCGCCGTCGGGCTGGCCGACGAGGCGGAGCACCACGAGGAGTTGCGCGGGATGGTCCGGGCGTACTGCGGGCTGGCGACGTCGACCGCCCGGGAGTGGCTCCAGCGCGACGCGCTGACCCGCGCCCAGGTGCACCTGCTGCTCACCACCACGCTGCTGACCATCGTCGAACAGGTCATCCCGCAGGTCATCGCCGGCGGCGTCGCGACGGAGACGGTCGGGCCCGCTCAGCCGATCTCCTCCTGATCAGGCGGCCCGACGGTCGGCGCCCCTGCCGGTACGTGCGGCCTGTCCGGTGCGTGCCGCCGGGGCGGCGTGGCGGTCGGCGGCCTGCGCTGGATACGGCTCGGAGCGGACCACCCGCAACGGCCGGTCCACCTCATCGGCCCCGAACCGCCAGCGTGACGGTGCCGGCTGCCGCTGCGGCGCGGGCCCGCCGGGGCGCAACCCGGGCCGGGACAGCAGCACGGTGATCAGGTAGCCGACCACCAGGAACCCGTGGCTGACCAGGCGCTCCCCGGCCACGGAGCCGGTGGCCAGGTCGTTGACCGAGAGCAGCAGCAACGTGCCCACGAACGCGCTGAGCATCGGCAGGAGACCGGCGGGCGGGCTGCGGCGTACCGCCACGAAGAGGAAGCCGGCACCCACCGCGACGTTCCAGGCGGCCGACTCGTGCCACAGGTGCTGGCCGGCGGGGTGCAGGTGATCGGCGGTCGCGCCCCGGCCCACCTGGGCCAGGCCGAGCACCAACTGCACCGCGCCGAGCAACCCGAGCGCCGCGCGCAGCCCGGCGACCAGCCGGCCACGTCCGGCCAAGCGCCGCCACCACGACCGGCGGGCCGGCGCCGCGGCGGTGGCGGCCAGGATCGCCTCGGTCCGGTCGGGCACCTCGGTGACCAATCGGGTACGAACCCGACGGGTCACCGCAGCCGCCGCCGTGAACCAGGCCCGGCATTCGGCACACCCGTCGAGGTGCCCCTGCACCGCCGTCAGTTCGGCGGCGGTCTCCTCCCCGTCCAACTGCGCGGACAGGACCTCCCGCCACTGCTCACACCCCATGTACCGGTAGTCGCTCCGACGGTCGCTCCGGTTCCCGGCGACCGTGGCCTGTTGTGGAATACTCGCCGGATCATGACGCGTTACGGCCTGCTCATCCTGCCCGCCACCAACCGGGTGTACGCCCGCTCCGCAGTCGACCTCACCCGGGCCGAGCTGGAGATCTTCGGGCGGTCGACGCTCGACGGCCAGATCGGCGAGCTGGACACCGAGGTCGTCGGTGGGGCCTCCTACGTCACCTTCACCGGTGACGGGTTGACCGAGCGGGACCTGGCCGTCCTGGGCAACCTCTCCGCGGGGTACGCGCTGTTCGAGATCGTCGGTGAGCTGCTGCGGCCGATCGAGTGGAGCCGGCTGGACCGCTACGACGACGACCTGCTCACCATCCAGAAGTACCCGGGCAAGACCAACGAGCAGTTCACCAAGCTGCTGCTCAACGTCACCCTGCTCGCCTCGGACTGGGCAGGTGAGCTGACCAGCCGGCGGTTCCGGGTGCTCGACCCGCTCTGCGGTCGGGGCACCACCCTCAACCAGGCGCTGATGTACGGCTTCGACGCCGCCGGGGTGGAGCGCGACCAGAAGGACGTCGAGGCGTACCGGGCGTTCATCACCACGTGGCTGAAGCAGAAGCGGATCAAGCACCGGGTGCTGGAGTCGGGGCCGGTACGGCGGGAGCGCAAGGTGGTCGGCCGCCGGGTGCGGATCGAATTGGCGCCGACCCGCGAGGAGCAGAAGGCGGGCCAGACGCAACTGCTGGACGTGGTCAACGCCGACACCACCCGCTCGGGGGAGTTCTTCCGCCCGGAGACCGTCGACCTGATCGTCGCCGATGCCCCGTACGGCGTACAGCACGGCAGCCGTACGGCCGAGCACGGGCTGACCCGCGATCCGCTGGCGTTGCTCGCGGACGCCGCGCCGGTCTGGGCGCGGCTGCTGCGTCCCGGTGGAGCGCTCGGTATCTCCTGGAACACCCACGTCGCCAGCCGCGACGACGCGGCGGCTGCGCTGGCCAACGCCGGCCTGACCGTGGTCGACGCGGAGCCCTACCTGGCGCTGCGGCACCGCGTAGACCAGTCGATCATGCGCGACGTCCTAGTAGCCCGCCGCCCAGCCTGACCCCCACCCCACCCCACCCTGCCGCGCCCCGCCCCGCCCCGCGCCGCGCCGCGCCCCCCGCCCCGCCCC